>NZ_RJPX01000018.1:0-44720 GCF_003944325.1 Streptococcus mitis
GTATGGTTTTCTTGATTTGAATAGTATGGTTTTCTTGATTTGAATAGATATTCAATTTTGAGTAGGTATTACTCAGAGTTAAGTGACGATAGCCTAGGAGATACACCTGTACCCATGCCGAACACAGAAGTTAAGCCCTAGAACGCCGGAAGTAGTTGGGGGTTGCCCCCTGTGAGATATGGAAGTCGCTTAGCTCTAGGGAGTTTAGCTCAGCTGGGAGAGCATCTGCCTTACAAGCAGAGGGTCAGCGGTTCGATCCCGTTAACTCCCATTTAAGCGGGTGTAGTTTAGTGGTAAAACTACAGCCTTCCAAGCTGTTGTCGCGAGTTCGATTCTCGTCACCCGCTTTGAACTTTGTTCAAATTACCAAGTTTTTAACTTGGGCGCGTAGCTCAGGTGGTTAGAGCGCACGCCTGATAAGCGTGAGGTCGGTGGTTCGAGTCCACTCGTGCCCATAGAGTTTGGTCCGTTGGTCAAGGGGTTAAGACACCGCCTTTTCACGGCGGTAACACGGGTTCGAATCCCGTACGGACTATTATGGAGGATTACCCAAGTCCGGCTGAAGGGAACGGTCTTGAAAACCGTCAGGCGTGTAAAAGCGTGCGTGGGTTCGAATCCCACATCCTCCTTTTGTATTAACGCGGGATGGAGCAGCTCGGTAGCTCGTCGGGCTCATAACCCGAAGGTCGTAGGTTCAAATCCTGCTCCCGCAATAAGGCTCGGTAGCTCAGTTGGTAGAGCAATGGATTGAAGCTCCATGTGTCGGCGGTTCGATTCCGTCTCGCGCCATTTATATATTTTGGAAGGGTAGCGAAGAGGCTAAACGCGGCGGACTGTAAATCCGCTCCTTCGGGTTCGGGGGTTCGAATCCCTCCCCTTCCATTTTACGGGCATAGTTTAAAGGTAGAACTAAGGTCTCCAAAACCTTCAGTGTGGGTTCAATTCCTACTGCCCGTGTTAATAGAATTATGGCGGGTGTGGTGAAGTGGTTAACACACCAGATTGTGGCTCTGGCATGCGTGGGTTCGATCCCCATCACTCGCCTATTTTATATTATTGGGGTATAGCCAAGCGGTAAGGCAAGGGACTTTGACTCCCTCATGCGTTGGTTCGAATCCAGCTACCCCAGTTACTATTTGCCGGCGTGGCGGAATTGGCAGACGCGCTGGACTCAAAATCCAGTGTCCGCAAGGACGTGCCGGTTCGACCCCGGCCGCCGGTATAGTAAAGAGCTAAGGAACGTAGTTAATCTTCGTTCCTTTTTTATATGATTTTTGGTATAATAATACTTATTCAAATTTTATTTAGATTATGAAAGTGTAGGGAAGTATGTCTTGTTCTATCGATTTATTAAAACATCGGTATTTGAAAAATATTAAAGAAAATCTTGAATTATTTATTGGGATTGAACTGGAATATCCTGTTGTAAACTTGGAAGGGGATGCTACAGATATTGAAGTTATTATGTACTTATTCCGATATTTAGTTTCTACTTTGGATTTTGTTATCGAAAAGGTAGATGATTTTGGAAATCCTATCCAGTTAGTAGATCCAGTAAGTCAAGATGCTATTCTGTTTGAAGTTTCCTATACAACGATTGAGTTTGCATTTGGTAAGGCTAAAACGATACAAGAGGTTGAAGAACGTTTTAGTATTTATATGGAAGCAATCCAGAAGAAGTTAGCTGAATCAAATCATGCTATTGTTGGCTGTGGTATTCATCCCAACTGGGATAAAAATGAGAATTGTCCAGTGGCTTATCCACGCTATCAGATGTTGATGGATTATTTGAATTTGAGTAGAAAAGTTACTAAATCAGATTTACATCAATTCCCTGAATACGGAGCGTTTATTTGTGGGAGTCAGGTTCAACTGGATGTTTCAAAATCCAACTACTTACGGGTGATTAATGCTTTTACCCAAATTGAAGCGACTAAGGCTTATTTATTTGCAAACTCTGAGTTTTCGGGTGCAGATTGGGATACGAAAATTTCAAGGGATATTTTCTGGGAAGAATCTATGCATGGTATCTATCCAGAGAACGTCGGTGTTAATGCTAGATTATTTAAAGATGAAGACGATTTTTTTTACTATCTAGATCATTCTGCAATTTTTACTGCGGAACGTGATGGACAAACCTATTATTTTTATCCGATTCAGGCTAGGGACTATTTGGCTACACCTGAAATCCAAGCATATGCTCTTAATGGGGATGAGGTTATTATTTACCCCCAAGAGAAGGATTTTGAAACTCATCGTAGTTATCAGTATCAAGACTTAACGACTCGAGGAACGGTTGAGTTTCGTAGTGTGTGTACTCAGCCTCTTGATAGAACTTTTGCTTCTGCTGCCTTTCACTTGGGATTGTTGGTTAATTTAGATAAGTTAGAAGCTTACTTAGAAACAGCACCTTTCTTTAAAGAATTTGGGCGAAATTATAAGTTTTTAAGGCGACAATTTTCTAAGAAAAAGCTTACAGGTGAGGAAGAAACTGCAATTATTGAATTTTCCAAAGACTTACTCTTGCTAGCTGAGAAAGGACTGAAGATGAGAAATAAGCAAGAAACAATCTATTTAGAGCCTTTGAAAGAAGAATTGGGACTATAATTTCTCTTATAAAGGGAGAATTTTCTGAAAAATCATGATATAATGGAAGAGACTATAGATAAAGGATAGAGAGTAATGACATTAGTTTATCAATCAACGCGTGATGCCAACAATACAGTAACTGCCAGCCAAGCTATTTTGCAAGGTTTGGCTACGGACGGTGGCTTGTTTACACCAGTTACTTATCCAAAGGTAGATTTAGACTTTGACAAATTGAAAGATGCTTCTTACCAAGAAGTTGCTAAGTTAGTTTTGTCAGCATTTTTAGATGACTTTACAGCTGAGGAGTTGGACTACTGTATCAACAATGCCTACGATAGCAAGTTTGATACTCCAGCTATAGCGCCTTTGGTGAAATTAGACGGTCAATACAACTTGGAACTGTTCCATGGTTCAACGATTGCCTTCAAGGATATGGCCTTGTCTATCCTGCCATACTTTATGACGACTGCTGCTAAGAAACATGGCTTGGAGAACAAAATCGTCATTTTGACAGCTACATCTGGTGATACTGGGAAAGCCGCTATGGCAGGCTTCGCAGATGTTCCAGGTACTGAAATTATCGTCTTTTATCCAAAGGATGGTGTCAGCAAGGTACAAGAGTTGCAAATGACCACTCAGACTGGTGAGAATACCCATGTTATCGCGATTGATGGTAACTTTGATGATGCCCAAACAAATGTGAAGCATATGTTTAACGATCTGGCCCTTCGTGAAAAATTAGCTGCCAACAAGTTGCAATTTTCATCAGCTAACTCTATGAACATTGGTCGTTTGGTACCACAGATTGTTTATTATGTTTATGCTTACGCTCAGTTGGTTAAGGCTGGTGAAATTGTGGCTGGTGATAAGGTCAACTTCACAGTACCAACAGGAAACTTTGGAAATATCTTGGCTGCCTTTTATGCTAAACAAATTGGTTTGCCAGTTGGCAAATTACTCTGTGCTTCAAATGACAACAATGTTTTGACAGACTTCTTCAAGACCCGTGTTTACGACAAGAAACGTGAGTTTAAAGTAACAACTAGTCCATCTATGGATATCCTGGTATCTTCAAACTTGGAACGTTTGATTTTCCATCTTTTGGGTAATGATGCGATTAAGACAGCTGAACTCATGAATGCCTTGAATACAAAAGGACAATATGAATTGACTGATTTTGATGTAGAGATTCTGGAGCTCTTTGCAGCTGAATATGCGACTGAGGAAGAAACAGCGGCAGAAATCAAGCGTGTTTATGAATCAGATTCTTATATCGAGGATCCACATACGGCGGTTGCTTCAGCAGTTTATAAGAAATACCAAGCTGCTACTGGCGATGCGACTAAGACAGTAATTGCATCAACAGCTAGTCCATACAAGTTCCCAGTGGTTGCAGTAGAAGCTGTAACAGGAAAAGCAGGCTTAACTGATTTTGAAGCCTTGGCTCAATTACATGACATTTCAGGAGTGGCAGTGCCACCAGCAGTTGATGGCCTTGAAACAGCTCCAGTTCGTCATAAAACAACAGTAGCAGCTACTGACATGCAAGCAGCGGTTGAAGCTTATCTAGGACTTTAAGACAGAGGGAGTAAACTCGGTTGGGAAACCAACTGAGTTTCTTTTCATCAGGAGGAAGGATTGTTTAAGAAAAATAAAGATATTCTTAATATTGCACTACCAGCTATGGGTGAAAACTTTTTACAAATGCTCATGGGAATGGTGGACAGTTATTTGGTTGCTCATTTAGGACTGATAGCTATTTCAGGTGTATCAGTCGCTGGTAATATCATCACCATTTATCAGGCGATTTTCATTGCTCTTGGGGCAGCTATTTCTAGTGTTATTTCAAAAAGTTTGGGGCAGAAGGATCAGTCTAAGCTAGCCTATCATGTGACTGAGGCCTTGAAAATTACTTTACTATTAAGTTTCCTTTTAGGAGCTTTGTCCATCTTCGCTGGACAAGAGATGATAGGACTTTTGGGAACTGAACAGGCTGTGGCCGAAAGTGGAGGACTCTATCTATCTTTGGTAGGCGGATCGATTGTTCTTTTGGGATTAATGACTAGCTTGGGAGCCTTGATTCGTGCAACGCATAATCCACGTCTGCCCCTCTATGTGAGTCTCTTATCCAATGCCTTGAATATTCTTTTTTCCAGTCTAGCTATTTTTATCCTGGATATGGGGATTGCTGGTGTTGCTTGGGGGACTATTCTGTCTCGTTTGATTGGTCTTGTGATTTTGTGGTCGCAATTAAAGCTACCTTTTGAGAAACCGACTTTTGGTGTAGATAAGGAACTATTGACCTTGGCTTTACCAGCAGCTGGAGAGCGGCTTATGATGCGGGCTGGTGATGTCGTTATCATTGCCTTGGTCGTTTCTTTTGGGACAGAGGCCGTGGCTGGAAATGCAATAGGAGAAGTCTTGACCCAGTTTAACTATATGCCTGCCTTTGGCGTTGCTACGGCAACGGTCATGCTGGTGGCTCGAGCGGTTGGAGAGGATAATTGGGAAAGAGTAGCTAGTTTGAGCAAGCAAACCTTTTGGCTTTCTCTGATTCTCATGTTGCCCTTGACCTTTAGTATCTATGCCTTAGGGATACCACTGACTCATCTCTATACGACTGATCCTCTAGCGGTGGAGGCTAGTGTGCTAGTGACATTTTTTTCACTACTTGGTACTCCCATGGCGACAGGGACAGTCATCTATACGGCAGTTTGGCAAGGTTTGGGAAATTCTCGACTTCCCTTTTATGCGACAAGTATAGGAATGTGGTGTATCCGCATTGGGACAGCCTATCTGATGGGGATTGTTCTTGGTTGGGGCTTGCCTGGTATTTGGGCCGGAACCCTTCTGGATAATGGTTTTCGCTGGTTATTTCTACGCTACCGCTACCAGCGTTATATGAGCTTGAAAGGATAGGAAATGCAAAAAATAGCTTTTATTTGGGATTTAGATGGGACCTTATTGGACTCTTACGAAGCGATTTTATCAGGGATTGAGGAGACTTTTGGTCAGTTTGCTATTCCTTATGATAAGGAGAATATGAGAGAGTTTATCCTCAAGTATTCTGTGCAAGATTTGCTTGTGCAGGTGGCAGAAGAGAGAAAACTAAATGTGGAAATACTAAATCAGGTGCGTGCCCAGAGTCTTGCTGAGAAGAATGCTCAGGTAGTCTTGATGCCAGGTGCGCGTGAGGTTCTAAAGTGGACAGACGCAGCAGGGGTTCAACAGTTTGTCTACACTCATAAGGGGGACAATGCTTTTACCATTCTCAGAGACTTGGGTTTGGAGTCCTATTTCACAGAGATTTTAACCAGTCAGAGTGGCTTTGCGCGGAAGCCAAGTCCAGAAGCGGCTATATATTTGCTAGACAAGTATCAGCTGAATCCTGATAACACCTATTATATAGGGGATCGGACTCTGGATGTGGAATTTGCCCAGAATAGTGGGATTCAAAGTCTCAACTTTTTAGAGTCGTCTTATGAAGGCAATCACAGGATTCAAGCGTTAGCAGATATTTCCCGTTTTTTTAAGGCTGAGCGATAAAAAGATTGTGTCAGTTTTGTGACAGAGACCTAACAAACTATTTCAAGTAACCGAGTTTGTTACAAGGAATGGACAGTTCTGTTAAATAGGCCCTAGAGGGCTTTTTTTATTCTCTTTTTGTGTTATCATAGACAGGTACTCATTTGAAAGGAATTTGAAAGAATGAAGAAAAGAATAATATTAGCGTCAACAGTAGCCTTGTCATTTGCTCCAGTATTGGCAACTCAAGCAGAAGAAGTTCTTTGGACTGCACGTAGTGTTGAGCAAATCCAAAATGATTTGACTAAAATGGACAACAAAACAAGCTATACAGTTCAGTATGGTGATACCTTGAGCACTATTGCAGAAGCCTTGGGTGTAGATGTCACAGTTCTTGCGAATTTGAATAAAATCACTAATATGGACTTGATTTTCCCAGAAACTGTTTTGACAACAACTGTCAATGAAGCAGAAGAAGTAACAGAAGTTGAAATCCAAACTCCTCAAGCAGATTCTAGTGAAGAAGTGACAACTGCGACAGCAAATTTGACAACCAATCAAGTAACCGTTGATGATCAAACTGTTCAGGTTGCAGACCTTTCTCAACCTATTGCTGAAGCTCCAAAAGCGGTAGAAACTATAAGCACAAAAGAAGTAGTATCAAGTTCAGAAGTTGCAGAGATAGTGACTGCTTCAGAAGAAGTGACACTATCTACAGAGACTTCTGTCTCAGAGGGACAAACAGCCGAAACAACCAGTCCAGTTGAAGAAGCAGCTCCTCAGGCAACGACTCTAGCTGAGAAGAAGGAAACACAAGCAGGTCTTCAAGCTAAGCCAGCAGGGGAAGAAACTACAACTCCAGTAGAAGAAAAAGCAACTGAGACAACTGCAACAAGTTCAGAAGAAGTAAAAGAAGTAGCATCAAGTGAAGCTACACCAGTAGTTTCTACTGATCAACCAGAAGAGACAAAACCAGTTTCAACAACTTACGCGGCTCCAGCTGCGCCTGATTATGCTGGACTTGCAGTAGCAAAATCTGAAAATGCAGGCCTTCAACCACAAACGGCTGCTTTTAAAGAAGAAATTGCCAACTTGTTTGGTATCACCTCCTTTAGTGGTTACCGTCCAGGGGACAGTGGAGATCACGGAAAAGGTTTGGCTATCGACTTTATGGTACCAGAAAGTTCAGAACTAGGGGATAAGATTGCGGAATACGCTATTCAAAATATGTCCAGCCGTGGCATTAGTTACATCATCTGGAAACAACGTTTCTATGCTCCATTCGATAGCAAATATGGACCAGCTAATACTTGGAATCCAATGCCAGACCGTGGTAGCGTGACAGAAAATCACTATGATCACGTTCACGTTTCAATGAATGGATAAACCAGACTTTGTAATATCATTTTGACGAATGAGAACTAGCTTTCGTGATAGGAAGCGAGTCTCGTTCGTTTTTCTTTGTTAATTTGAGTGGAAAGTAAAATGGGAAGTTAGAATTTTGTAATGCTTTAAGCAACATTCTTGCATTCTATTTTACTTTGCATTATACTTGATAAGTCAACTATTGATAAATCAATAGAAGAGAGGAAGAAATGCTAGAGATTCAAGATTTACTGTATCAACTCCGCTTGTCTGAGCAAGCGAGCACGCAATTATTTGAAAAAAGGCTTGGGATTAGTTTAACACGGTATCAGATGTTACTGTTTTTGCTGGTGCATTCTCCTTGTAATCAAATGGCGGTTCAGGAGCGTTTGAAGATTGATCAGGCTGCTTTAACCCGACATTTTAAGATTTTGGAAAAGGAAGGTTTGGTGGAGCGCCATCGTAATCCTGAAAATCAGCGGGAAGTGTTGGTAGAGGCTACGAAGTATGCCAAGGAGCAGTTAGTGGTGAATCCTCCTCTGAATCCTCCTCTGAAGCATATCAAGGTTAAGGAAGAGATGGAAGGTATCTTAACAGAGTCTGAAAGAACAGAACTCAGTCGTTTATTAAATAAATTGGTTTTGGGTATTGAGAATATAGAAATTTAAGGAGAAAATATGTCAATTATGACAATCATTTTAGCAACAATCGTTGCTTTGGAGCATTTTTACATTTTTTATTTGGAAAGTATTGCAACGCAATCAGATGCGACCAGTCGAGTCTTTAACATGGAAAAGGAAGAACTGGCTCGTCCGTCAGTAAGTTCATTGTTTAAAAATCAAGGGATTTATAACGCTCTGCTAGGAGTCTTTCTATTGTATAGCATTTATTTCTCACAGAATTTAGAAATTGTGACTATTTTTGTCTTATTTGTGATTGGTGCTGCGGCTTATGGCTCTTTAACAGCAGATAAGAAAATTATTTTGAAGCAAGGTGGACCAGCTATTTTGGCCTTGATTAGTATTTTATTTTTTTAATAAACTCAAAGATCAATCCTAGCCTCGCTAGTCCTTTTCACTCCAGAATAAGGGAAATATGTTATACTTGTGTTTAAGAAAAGAATTTCATGGAATCGTTTATAAGGAGCTAGAAATGAAAGTATTAGTGACTGGTTTTGAACCCTTTGGAGGGGAAAAGGTCAATCCAGCCTTGGAGGCTGTGAAAGGTTTACCAGATGAAATCCATGGTGCTGAGGTCCGTTGGCTAGAAGTGCCGACAGTCTTTCACAAATCGGCTCAAGTATTGGAAGAAGAGATGGATCGTTATCGACCTGACTTTGTCCTTTGTATTGGCCAAGCAGGTGGACGAACTAGCTTGACACCTGAACGAGTGGCCATTAATCAAGACGATGCACGCATTCCTGATAATGAAGGCAATCAACCGATTGATCTTCCTATTCGTCCAGACGGTGCCTCGGCCTATTTTAGTAGTTTGCCGATTAAAGCGATGGTTCAAGCTATAAAAAAAGAGGGCTTGCCGGCCTCTGTTTCCAATACTGCAGGGACTTTTGTCTGCAATCATTTGATGTATCAGGTCCTCTATTTGGTAGAAAAGAAATTTCCATATGTTAAGGCAGGTTTTATGCATATTCCTTATATGATGGAACAGGTGGTGAATCGACCGACTACTCCAGCTATGAGTTTAGTGGATATTAGGCGGGGGATAGAAGCGGCAATCGGCGCTATTATCGAATATGGGGATCAGGATCTCAAGTTGGTAGGCGGAGAAACTCATTGATAGAAAAAAGCTTGAGGGAAAACCTTCAAGCTTTTGGACGTTTTCGAGCTAGTACTGCTCGGTAAAAAATTATTTTATTGATTTGAATGTAGGGTAGGAGTGAGAAACTAGCAATTCCAAAGGTAATCCAATTGAGGAAGTACCAAGGAAGGAGTTGTAAGTCTAGGATAAAGCGCTGAAACTTATAGCCTTTCATCAGGAAACGGCTGGTTTTAAGGATTTGTCCTGGTTTGGCTTGCCCTAAGTCTAGGGTGTCACAAAGGAGAAATTCTACCTGCGAATAGGCATAGTATTGAGGAATATAGAGACTATTTCCTATAATCATTAAGAAGATACTTGCTAGAACGTAAAGACCAAAGGTCATGAGGAAACGCTCAGTTTCAACTGACGTGAGATCCAGATTGGGAAATTCAGGATGGATTGCAACGAATTTCTTTGCTAGAAAGCTACTGTAAAAGAGGAAGTAAATCCCAAGCAAGCTAGGAATGCTCCATAAGAAGAGATAGAAACGTTTGAGAAGGAGAGTCAAAAAGGTTTGTGAAAAGTGCTCTTCGTTAAAGAGTGCGAGACTATTTTTGATGGATAGTTCTGTATCAGGATTTTTGATGAGTTTCAGCGTTGTATAAACTGAACTGGTCAGGAGAATCGTTCCGATAAAGGAGACTAATAGTGGAAAAAGGTAGGCTTGGAATACATGACCAAGCACGCTTAAAAGGGATTGCTCTAAAATAGACTCGTTGATGCGCTCTAAGGGATTAAGGAAACCAGACAAGATGACCAGCATGCTAGGTAAGAGATAGACGAGAAAGAGGCGGGGATTTTCAGCCTGAAATTGTCTGGCCTGCAGACGAATGGTTTTTAAATCAATTTTTGGGTATTTCATTCTCTCATTATACCATAGTTCGTGACAGTTCCAGCTTTTTTTGATAAAATCATACAGTATGCCCTTGGGCACAAAGTATGAACTGGGACTGTCTTTCCCAGCTTCGGAGGTAAAAAATGTCAGATTCACCAATCAAATATCGTTTGATTAAGAAAGAAAAACACACGGGAGCTCGTCTGGGAGAGATCATCACTCCCCACGGCACCTTCCCGACACCTATGTTTATGCCAGTTGGGACTCAAGCAACTGTCAAAACTCAGTCACCTGAAGAATTGAAGGAAATGGGTTCAGGGATTATCCTATCAAACACCTATCATTTGTGGCTTCGCCCTGGAGATGAACTCATCGCACGCGCAGGTGGTCTCCACAAGTTCATGAATTGGGACCAGCCAATCTTGACAGATAGTGGAGGTTTCCAGGTTTATTCCCTAGCTGATAGCCGCAATATCACAGAAGAAGGAGTAACATTTAAAAACCATCTCAATGGTTCAAAGATGTTCCTATCACCAGAGAAGGCCATCTCCATTCAGAATAATCTAGGTTCAGACATCATGATGTCCTTTGATGAATGTCCTCAGTTTTATCAACCTTACGACTATGTTAAGAAATCAATCGAGCGTACCAGTCGTTGGGCTGAGCGTGGTTTGAAGGCTCACCGTCGTCCACATGACCAAGGTTTGTTTGGGATTGTGCAGGGGGCAGGATTTGAAGACCTGCGTCGTCAGTCAGCTCACGATCTTGTCAGCATGGATTTCCCAGGCTATTCTATCGGTGGTTTAGCAGTAGGAGAAACCCACGAGGAGATGAATGCCGTCTTGGATTTCACAACCCAACTGCTACCTGAAAATAAACCTCGCTATTTGATGGGTGTGGGAGCGCCAGATAGCTTGATTGATGGGGTGATTCGTGGTGTAGATATGTTTGACTGTGTCTTGCCGACTCGCATCGCTCGTAATGGGACTTGTATGACCAGTCAGGGACGTTTGGTTGTCAAAAATGCCCAGTTTGCTGAGGACTTTACGCCGCTGGATCCTGAGTGTGATTGCTACACATGTAAGAACTATACACGTGCTTATCTTCGTCACCTACTCAAGGCCGATGAAACCTTCGGTATCCGCTTGACTAGCTACCACAATCTTTACTTCTTGCTTAACCTGATGAAGCAAGTTCGACAAGCCATTATGGATGACAATCTTTTGGAATTCCGTGAGTATTTTGTTGAAAAATATGGCTATAATAAGTCAGGCCGTAATTTCTAAAATGGAATGGATATAAGCTAAAAATCCTAAGTTTTCTCTTAGGATTTTTCTTCTTTTTTTGATAGAATAAAGTGTATAATGAAAGGGAGAATAAACTCGTATGCGCATTAAATGGTTTTCCTTGATTAGAATTACAGGTTTACTACTGGTACTCTTGTATCATTTCTTTCAGACCATCTTTCCTGGAGGATTCTTTGGTGTAGATGTCTTTTTCACATTTTCAGGATTTCTGATTACGGCTCTACTCATCGAAGAATTTTCTAAAAACTATGAGATTGATTTGATAGGATTTTTTAGAAGACGTTTTTATCGGATTGTGCCACCTGTGGTTTTGATGGTCTTGGTGACTATGCCCTTTACCTTCCTAGTTCGCCAAGATTATGTGGCTGGAATTGGTGGCCAGATTGCGGGTGTCTTAGGCTTTATGACCAACTTCTATGAACTCCTAACAGGTGGAAGTTATGAATCTCAGTTCATTCCTCATTTGTTTGTTCATAATTGGAGCTTGGCTGTTGAGGTACACTACTATATTCTTTGGGGATTGGCAGTTTGGTTCTTATCTAAGCAGTCGAAATCAAATGGTCAGTTGAGAGGGATGGTCTTTCTCTTGTCTGCGGCTGCCTTTTTGATTAGCTTCTTCTCCATGTTTATTGGTAGTTTTCTAGTGACCTCTTATTCCTCTGTTTACTTCTCCAGTTTAACTCATGTCTACCCATTCTTTTTGGGAAGTGTGTTAGCAACTATTGTAGGCGTTCGTCAGACAACTTCTTTAGTTAAGCAGTTGGATAAAATCTGGGATTTACGAAAGACTCTGGTAGTTTTTGGAGGAGGCTTTGCTTTCTTAGTTCTTTTGACCTTCTTTGTCAAATTCACTTATCTTTTTGCCTATCTTATAGGCTTCTTGCTTGCCAGTCTTGCAACCCTTGCTATGATTCTGGCGGCGCGTGTCTTGCACGAAAAGACTCCTCATATAAAGGAGCCAAAGATGATTAGCTTTTTAGCAGATACTAGCTATGCGGTTTATCTCTTCCATTGGCCTTTCTATATCATTTTCTCACAGTTGACATCAAATCTTCTTGCTGTCTTACTGACTTTGATTTTTTCTTATGGATTTGCCAGTCTGTCATTTTATGTGTTGGAACCTTGGATTGCAGGAAAGAACACACCTATTATACAAACCCTTCGTCCCCTGCCTTATATCCATACAATCCTTGCAGCAGGTACAGGAATCTTAGCCTTCATTGTCTTCTTAGTGACTTTCTTGGCACCACAAGTTGGGGCATTTGAGACAGATTTAACTGTCAATGGTTTGAAGCAAGCTGCAACAAATATTGGGCAGACCAAGGTAATGGCAGAGCGGGCAGATGCAAACAGTCTGGGAATTGCTGATGGCACTATGTTAATTGGTGACTCGGTGGCTCTAAGGGCAAACACAGCTTTGCAGACAGCTCTTCCTGGGGCACAGATTAATGCACAAGTCAGCAGAACAACCAAGACTGCCAATGAAATCATGCTCAACAATAGCCAGAATAAATTTTTACCTAAGATGGTTGTCATTGCGACTGGGGTAAATAATCCTGAAAATTACAAGGAAGACTGGGATAGTATCGTGAAAAATCTTCCTAAGGGCCACCATATGGTTTTGGTGACTCCTTATGAGGGAGATAAGACAAAAGAGACCTACGCTATCGTTGAGAAGGCTGCTGCCTATATGAGAGAATTGGCAGAGAAGACACCTTACATCACAATAGCAGATTGGAATCAAGTTGCTAAGGAACATCCAGAAATCTGGACAGGAACAGACCAAGTCCATTTCGGAAGTGACACTAGCAAAATTGAAGCCGGAGCAAAATTGTATGCAGATACCATTGCTACAGCCTTGCAAGCAGCTCAAGACAAGCCAGTCAAATCAAAATAATGTATAATGAGAAGAAAAGAGTTGGAGAAATCCAGCTCTTTTAAAATATCTCTAGAAAACAGGTCTATACCATTTACAAATGAATCAGAAAAGTTTATAATGTAATTGACATAATAAATATCAAAAGTAATCTTTTAAGGAGGTCATTATTATGCCTAATTACGTTAAAGCGGATCAGTTTTTCTATCCATTTGGCATTCGTCGCGGTGGGTACTTAGAACTTGTTGATGGCAAATTTGGGAAACATGTGGATCAAATTCCTGAAGGAGCAGAGGTTCTTGACTATACTGGTTATAGCATTGCACCAGGTCTTGTGGATACTCATATTCATGGATATGCAGGTGTAGATGTGATGGACAACAACATTGAAGGTACATTGCATACTATGAGTGAAGGACTTCTTAGTACAGGTGTTACCAGTTTCTTGCCCACAACTTTAACAGCCACTTATGAGCAATTACTTGCAGTCACTGAAAATCTTGGAAACCATTATAAAGAAGCAACAGGTGCTAAGATTCGTGGGATTTATTATGAAGGTCCATATTTCACAGAAACTTTTAAGGGGGCACAAAATCCAACTTATATGAGAGACCCGGGTGTTGAGGAGTTTCATTCTTGGCAGGATGCTGCAAAAGGGATGCTAAATAAAATCGCTATTGCACCAGAACGTGATGGGGTGGAAGATTTTGTACGTACTATTACAGGTGAAGGTGTGACAGTTGCACTTGGACACTCAGATGCGACATTTGAACAAGCTAAGAAGGCAGTTGATGCTGGAGCTAGTGTATGGGTACATGCCTATAATGGGATGCGTGGTTTAACACACCGCGAACTAGGTATGGTAGGAGCTATGTATGAGCTCCCACATACTTACGCAGAATTGATTTGTGATGGTTATCACGTAGATCCAAAAGCTTGTGAGATTTTACTTAAGCAAAAGGGGACAGAAAACATCGCTCTTATTACGGACTGTATGACAGCTGGTGGGCTTGAAGACGGTGACTATATGTTGGGAGAATTCCCTGTTGTAGTAGCAAATGGAACTGCACGTCTCAAATCTACTGGTAATTTGGCAGGTTCTATCCTCAAACTTAAAGATGGTATGAGAAATGTAGTCGAGTGGGGTATTGCCAATCCACACGAAGCGGTCATGATGGCTAGCCTTAACCCAGCAAAATCTGTTAATATTGACGATGTCTGTGGACAAATTCGTGAAGGTTATGATGCAGATTTTATTGTTTTAGACAAAGATTTGGAATTGGTAGCAACCTATCTAGATGGTGTGAAACGTTACCAAGCATAAAAGAGAAGGCAGAAGTTAGAGACTAGCTTCTGCTTTTTTATCTATATTGATTTACTGGTAAATAAAAAGTTAAAAATATCACAAAAAAGCTTGAATAAACAATGAAAAGGCTTACAATTATATTGTAAATAGTACAAATAAAAAAACGGAGGAGTGCTTTATGAAAGCCTATACTTATGTTAAGCCAGGACTTGCTTCTTTTGTTGATGTAGACAAACCAGTTCTTCGCAAGCCGACAGACGCTATCGTGCGTATCGTTAAAACAACTATATGTGGAACAGACCTTCACATTATTAAAGGGGATGCTCCTGCTTGCCAAAGTAGTACCATTCTTGGTCACGAAGGGATTGGGATTGTTGAAGAAGTTGGAGAAGGTGTTTCTAACTTCAAAAAGGCGACAAGGTCTTGATTTCTTGTGTTTGTTCCTGTGGCAAATGCTACTACTGTAAAAAAGGAATCTATGCTCACTGTGAGGATGAGGGAGGATGGATTTTTGGTCACTTGATTGATGGTACGCAGGCTGAGTACTTACGTGTTCCTCATGCTGACAATACTCTATATCATACACCAGAAGCTTTATCAGATGAAGCCCTTGTTATGTTATCAGACATTCTTCCAACAGGTTATGAGATTGGTGTCTTGAAAGGGAAAGTAGAACCTGGTTGTAGCGTAGCCATTATTGGTTCAGGTCCAGTTGGATTGGCTGCTCTTTTAACAGCTCAATTCTATTCGCCAGCTAAATTGATTATGGTGGACTTAGACGATAATCGCTTGGAAACAGCTTTATCATTCGGTGCAACTCATAAGGTTAATTCTTCAGACCCTGAAAAAGCCATTAAAGAAATTTATGATTTGACAGATGGACGTGGTGTAGATGTTGCTATCGAAGCTGTAGGGATTCCTGCAACATTTGATTTCTGTCAAAAGATCATCGGTGTAGACGGAACAGTAGCTAACTGTGGTGTACACGGTAAACCAGTTGAGTTTGAGTTGGATAGACTTTGGATTCGCAATATCAATATCACTACTGGTTTAGTATCTACAAATACAACACCTCAGTTGTTGAAAGCTCTTGAAACTCATAAGATTGAACCAGAAAAATTGGTAACTCATTATTTCAAACTAAGTGAAATTGAAAAAGCCTATGAAGTCTTCAGTAAGGCAGCAGACCACCATGCCATTAAGGTCATTATTGAAAACGATATCTCAGAAGCTTAAGAAATAAAAAGTTTTTATCATATAAGTAAATAGAAATTCAGTCATCCATCAGATGGCTGGATTTTTTATCGAAAAATTAAGAAATGAGCATATTTCTTTTCTTGTTTAATGGAATTAGTTATAATATACGGTACAAAGGAATGAATGAATATGTATCGTGTTATAGAAATGTATGGAGATTTTGAGCCGTGGTGGTTCTTAGAAGGTTGGGAAGAAGATATTGTAGCAAGTAAGAAATTTGACCAGTATTATGATGCTCTCAAATACTACAAAACTTGTTGGTTTAGATTGGAACAAGAATCCCCTCTTTATAAAAGCAGAAGCGACTTGATGACCATTTTTTGGGACCCAGAAGACCAACGTTGGTGTGATGAATGTGATGAGTATTTACAACAATACCATTCTTTGGCTCTCTTGCAGGATGAGCAGGTTATCCCAGATGAAAAATTACGCCCAGGCTATGAAAAACAAACAGGTCAGGAAAGGCACCGTGCTTGCCGTATGAAATTAAGATAGAGAAAAGTAACTTTTTTGGAGTTGCTTTTTTATTTTTTCCAAATCTTTGCGAATAGTATAGGTGAGGAGGTAAGTATGGTTCAAGAAATTGCACAAGAAATCATTCGTTCGGCTCGGAAAAAAGGGGCGCAGGATATTTATTTTGTTCCTAAGTTAGATGCCTATGAGCTTCATATGAGGGTAGGAGACGAGCGCTGTAAAATCGGTTGTTATGATTTTGAAAAGTTTGCGGCCGTCATCAGTCACTTTAAGTTTGTGGCAGGTATGAATGTTGGAGAAAAACGACGTAGTCAGCTTGGTTCCTGCGATTATGCCTATGGCGATAAGATGGTGTCCCTACGTTTATCTACCGTAGGCGATTATCGAGGGCATGAGAGTTTAGTTATTCGCTTGTTGCACGATGAGGAGCAGGATTTGCATTTTTGGTTTCAGAATATTGAAGAATTGGGCAAGCAGTACAGGCAACGTGGTCTCTATCTCTTTGCTGGTCCAGTCGGCAGTGGTAAGACGACCCTGATGCATGAATTGGCCAAGTCCCTCTTCAAAGGACAACAAGTCATGTCCATTGAAGATCCAGTCGAAATCAAGCAGGACGACATGCTCCAATTGCAGTTGAATGAGGCGATTGGGCTAACCTATGAAAATCTAATCAAACTTTCCTTGCGTCATCGACCAGATCTCTTGATTATCGGAGAAATTCGGGACAGTGAGACGGCGCGTGCAGTGGTCAGAGCCAGTTTGACAGGGGCGACAGTCTTTTCAACCATTCACGCCAAGAGTATTCGAGGTGTTTATGAGCGCCTGCTGGAGTTGGGTGTGAGTGAGGAGGAATTAGCAGTCGTTTTGCAAGGTGTCTGCTACCAGAGATTAATCGGGGGAGGAGGAATCGTTGATTTTGCAAACAAAGACTATCAAGAACACCAGCCGACTAGCTGGAATGAACAGATTGACCAGCTTCTTAAAGATGGACATATCACAAGTCTTCAGGCTGAAACGGAAAAAATTAGCTACAGCTAAGCAAAAAAATATCATCACCCTGTTTAACAATCTCTTTTCCAGTGGTTTTCATCTGGTGGAGACTATCTCCTTTCTAGATAGGAGTGCCTTGTTGGACAAGCAGTGCGTGACCCAGATGCGTGCGGGCTTGTCTCAGGGGAAATCATTCTCAGAAATGATGGAAAGTTTGGGCTTTTCAAGTGCCATTGTCACTCAGTTATCCCTAGCTGAAGTTCATGGGAATCTCCACCTGAGTTTGGGAAAGATAGAAGAATATCTGGACAATCTAGCTAAGGTCAAGAAAAAGTTAATTGAAGTAGCGACCTATCCCTTGATCTTGCTGGGTTTTCTTCTCTTAATTATGCTGGGACTCCGTAACTATCTATTACCCCAACTGGATAGTAGCAATATTGCCACCCAAATTATCGGCAATCTGCCACAAATCTTTCTAGGAATGGTAGGGTTTGTTTCAGTAGGTGTCCTTTTAGCACTCACTTTTTATAAAAGAAGTTCTAAGATGCGCATCTTTTCTATCTTAGCACGCCTTCCCTTTTTTGGAATTTTTGTGCAGACCTATTTGACAGCCTATTATGCGCGTGAATGGGGGAATATGATTTCGCAGGGGATGGAGTTGACGCAGATTTTTCAGATCATGCAGGAACAAGGTTCCCAACTCTTTAAAGAAATAGGTCAAGATCTGGCTCAAGCCCTGCAAAATGGTCAAGAATTTTCTCAAGCCATAGCAACCTATCCTTTCTTTAGGAAGGAATTGAGTCTCATCATCGAGTATGGGGAAGTCAAGTCCAAGCTGGGTAGTGAGTTGGAAATCTATGCCGAAAAAACTTGGGAAGCCTTTTTTACCCGAGTCAATCGTACCATGAATCTGGTGCAGCCACTGGTCTTTATTTTTGTGGCTCTGATTATCGTTTTACTTTATGCGGCAATGCTAATGCCCATGTATCAAAATATGGAGGTAAATTTTTAACATGAAAAAAATGATGACATTCTTGAAAAAAGCTAAGGTTAAAGCTTTCACTCTGGTAGAAATGTTGGTGGTCCTTTTAATCATCAGCGTGCTTCTCTTGCTTTTTGTGCCTAATCTGACTAAGCAAAAAGAGGCGGTCAATGACAAAGGAAAAGCTGCTGTTGTTAAGGTGGTAGAAAGTCAGGCAGAGCTTTATAGTTTGGAAAAAAATGAAGATGCTAGCCTAAGCAAGTTACAAGCAGATGGACGCATCACAGAAGAACAGGCTAAAGCTTATAATGAATACTATGCTAAAAATGGAGGAGCAAATCGTAAAATCAATGATTAAGGCTTTTACTATGCTGGAAAGTCTCTTGGTTTTGGGACTTGTGAGTATCCTTGCCTTGGGCTTGTCAGGCTCTGTACAGTCCACTTTTGCGGCGGTAGAGGAGCAGATTTTCTTTATGGAGTTTGAAGAACTCTATCGGGAAACCCAAAAACGCAGTATAGCCAGTCAGCAAAAGACTAGTCTAAACTTAGATGGGCAGACGATCAGTAATGGCAGTCAAAAGTTGACAGTTCCTAAAGGAATTCAGGCACCCTCAGGACAAAGTATTACATTTGACCGATCTGGGGGCAATTCGTCCCTGGCTAAGGTTGAATTTCAGACCAGTAAAGGAACGATTCGCTATCAATTATATCTAGGAAATGGAAAAATTAAACGCATTAAGGAAACAAAAAATTAGGGCAGTAATTTTACTAGAAGCAGTAGTCGCTTTAGCTATCTTTGCCAGCATTGCGACTCTCCTTTTAGGACAAATTCAGAAAAATAGGCAGGAAGAAGCAAGAATCTTGCAGAAAGAAGAAGTTGTGCGTGTAGCTAAGATGGCTTTGCAGACAGGTCAAAATCAGTTGAACATCAACGGAGTTGAGATTCAGGTGTTTTCTAGTGAAAAGGGATTGGAGGTTTATCATGGTTCAGAACAGTTGTTGGCTCTCAAAGGGCCATAAGGTTAAGGCTTTTACCTTGTTAGAATCCCTGATTGCCCTCATTGTCATCAGTGGGAGTTTACTTCTCTTTCAAGCCATGAGTCAGCTCCTCATTTCAGAAGTTCGCTACCAGCAACAAAGCGAGCAAAAAGAGTGGCTCTTGTTTGTGGATCAACTGGAGGCAGAATTAGACCGTTCGCAGTTCGAAAAAGTAGAAGGCAATCGCCTCTATAT
Organism: Streptococcus mitis; assembly: GCF_003944325.1. Classification (GTDB taxonomy): domain Bacteria; phylum Bacillota; class Bacilli; order Lactobacillales; family Streptococcaceae; genus Streptococcus; species Streptococcus mitis_CW. The sequence continues at coordinate 19,558 of NZ_RJPX01000018.1, forward strand.
GAAGCAGGATGGCAAGGAAATTGCGATAGGCAAGTCTAAATCGGACGATTTTCGAAAAACCGATGCCAGTGGACGAGGTTATCAGCCCATGGTTTATGGACTCAAATCAGCACAGATTACAGAGGAAAATCAACTGATTCGCTTTCGTTTCCAGTTCCAAAAAGGCTTAGAAAGAGAGTTTATCTATCGTGTGGAAAAAGAAAAAAGTTAAGGCAGGTGTTCTCCTCTATGCAGTCACCATGGCAGCTATTTTTAGCCTTTTGTTACAATTTTACTTGAACCGACAAGTCGCCCACCATCAAAACTATGCTTTAAATAAAGAAAAGTTAATCGCTTTTGCTATGGCTAAACGAACCAAGGATAAATCCGAGCAAGAAAGTGGGGAAGTTGCCTTTAATCTGGGTCAGGTAAGCTATCAAAACAAGAAAACTGGCTTGGTGACGACGGTTCGTACGCCTAAGAGTCAATATGAGTTTCTGTTTCCTTCAGTCAAAATCAAAGAAGAGATAAAAGATAAAAAGGAAAAGGTAGTGACTGATTCAAGTAATCAAGCGGAGAAGAAAAAATCAGACGAGAAGCCTGAAAAGAAAGAGAATTTCTAGCCAATCAAGCTACTTTGTGCTAAACTAAAAGCATGAAACATGATTTTAATCACAAGGCAGAAACTTTCGATTCGCCTAAAAACATATTTCTTGCAAACTTGATTTGTCAAGCGGTCGAGAAACAGATCGAGCTTCTATCAGACAAAGAAATTCTGGATTTCGGTGGAGGGACGGGTCTATTAGCCTTGCCCCTAGCCAAGCAGGCTAAGTCTGTCACTCTTGTAGACATTTATGAGAAAATGCTGGAGCAAGCTCGTTTAAAAGCGGAGCAGCAAGACATCAAGAATATCCAGTTTTTGGAGCAAGATTTACTGGAAAATCCCTTGAAGCAAGAGTTTGATTGCATTGTTGTTAGTCGGGTTCTTCATCATATGTCTGATTTGGATGCGACTCTCTCACTGTTTCATCAACATCTGAGAGAAAACGGACAACTCCTCATTGCTGATTTTACCAAGACGGAGACCAACCATCATGGATTTGATTTAGCTGAACTGGAAAAAGAGCTAATTGAGCATAGTTTTTCATCTGTGCATAGTCAGATTCTCTATAGCGCTGAAGACCTGTTTCAAGGAAATTACTCAGAACTCTTTTTAACAGTAGCTCAAAAATCACTCGCCTAGTAAGGGAGTGATTTTTCTATAAGGATGGAAAAAAGCAGGGAAATTTGATAAGATAGGAATATGGATTTTGAAAAAATTGAACAAGCTTATACGTATTTACTAGAGAATGTCCAAGTCATCCAAAGTGATTTGGCGACCAACTTTTATGACGCCTTGGTGGAGCAAAACAGCATCTATTTGGATGGTGAGACTGAACTAAATCAGGTCAAGGAGAACAATCAAGCCCTTAAGCGTTTAGCGTTACGCAAAGAAGAATGGCTCAAGACCTACCAGTTTCTCTTGATGAAGGCTGGGCAGACAGAACCCTTGCAGGCCAATCACCAGTTTACACCAGATGCCATTGCTTTACTTTTAGTGTTTATTGTGGAAGAGTTGTTTAAAGAGGAGGAAATTACCATCCTCGAAATGGGTTCTGGGATGGGAATTCTGGGCGCTACTTTCTTGACCTCGCTGGCTAAAAAGGTGGATTACTTGGGAATGGAAGTAGATGATTTGCTGATTGATGTGGCAGCTAGCATGGCAGATGTGATTGGTTTGCAGGCTGGCTTTGTCCAAGGAGATGCCGTTCGTCCACAAATGCTCAAAGAAAGCGATGTGGTCATCAGCGACTTGCCTGTTGGCTATTATCCTGATGATGCCGTTGCAGCACGCCATCAAGTAGCCTCTAGTCAAGAACATACCTACGCCCATCACTTGCTCATGGAACAAGGACTTAAGTACCTCAAATCAGACGGATATGCTATTTTTCTAGCTCCGAGTGATTTGTTGACCAGTCCTCAAAGTGATTTATTGAAAGGCTGGTTGAAAGAGGAGGCTAATCTAGTTGCCATGATTAGTTTGCCTGAAAATCTCTTTGCTAATGCTAAACAATCCAAGACTATTGTTATCTTACAGAAGAAAAGTGAAATAGCGGTAGAACCTTTTGTTTACCCACTTGCTAGCTTGAAAGACGCAAGTGTTCTAATGAAATTTAAAGAAAATTTTCAAAAATGGACTCAAGGTACTGAAATATAAAATAGATTTTGTTATAATAGATGAAAACGCTTAAAAGAGGAGTCTTGTTATGACAAAAACAATTGCAATCAATGCAGGAAGTTCAAGTTTAAAATGGCAATTATACTTAATGCCAGAGGAAAAAGTGTTAGCCAAAGGCTTGATTGAACGTATCGGTTTGAAAGATTCAATTTCAACTGTTAAATTTGATGGTCGTTCTGAACAACAAATTTTAGACATCGAAAATCACACACAAGCCGTTAAAATCTTATTGGATGACTTGATTCGTTTCGATATTATCAAGGCTTATGATGAGATTACTGGTGTTGGACACCGTGTTGTTGCAGGTGGAGAATATTTCAAAGAATCAACAGTTGTTGAGGGTGATGTTTTAGAAAAAATTGAAGAATTGAGTTTGTTGGCTCCTCTCCACAATCCAGCCAATGCAGCAGGTGTTCGTGCCTTTAAGGAATTGTTGCCAGACATTACCAGCGTAGTTGTTTTTGATACTTCATTCCACACAAGTATGCCAGAGAAAGCTTATCGCTACCCTCTACCAACAAAATACTACACAGAGAACAAGGTTCGTAAATACGGTGCTCATGGTACAAGTCACCAGTTTGTAGCAGGAGAAGCTGCAAAACTCTTGGGACGTCCATTAGAAGACTTGAAGTTAATTACTTGCCATATCGGTAATGGTGCTTCTATTACAGCTGTTAAGGGTGGTCAATCTGTCGATACTTCAATGGGCTTCACTCCACTTGGCGGTGTGATGATGGGAACTCGTACAGGGGATATTGACCCAGCTATCATTCCTTATTTAATGCAATATACAGAGGACTTTAATACTCCAGAAGCTATTAGCCATATTCTCAATCGTGAGTCAGGACTCATGGGAGTTTCAGGCAAGTCTAGTGATATGCGTGATGTGATTGCTGCTAAAAAAGAAGGAGACCATGATGCTACCTTAGCATATGAAATCTATATTGACCGTATCCAAAAACATATTGGGCAGTACCTTGCAGTCCTAAATGGAGCAGATGCTATTATCTTCACAGCTGGTGTAGGTGAAAATGCAACCGATGTACGTAAGGATGTTATCTCAGGAATTTCTTGGTTTGGTTGTGATGTTGACCCAGAAAAGAACGTCTTCGGCGTGACAGGAGACATTTCAAGCGATGCAGCTAAAATCCGTGTCTTGGTTATTCCAACAGATGAGGAATTAGTCATTGCCCGTGACGTTGAACGTTTGAAAAAATAAGTAAAACTAGAAAAAATATTCCGTATAAGGAGTTGGAAAAGTGATTTTTCCAGCTTCTTTTTCTGATGAAATTGTTCAAAACCTTGCTATGATTGGCTTTTTTGAAAAATATGGTATAATAGTAGTAATTTAATAGATGGAGTTGAGTTTTGAAGAAAAACTTTCGTGTAAAAAGAGAGAAAGATTTTAAGGCGATTTTCAAGGAGGGGACAAGTTTTGCCAATCGCAAATTTGTTGTCTACCAATTAGAAAACCAGAAAAACCATTTTCGAGTAGGTCTATCAGTTAGCAAAAAGCTGGGGAATGCAGTCACTAGAAATCAAATCAAGCGACGAATTAGACATATTATCCAGAATGCAAAAGGGAGTCTGGTAGAAGATGTCGACTTTGTTGTCATTGCTCGAAAAGGGGTTGAAACCTTGGAATACGCAGAGATGGAGAAAAATCTACTCCACGTATTAAAATTATCAAAGATTTACCAGGAAGGAAATGGGAGTGAAAAAGAAACTACAGTTGACTAGTTTGCTAGGACTGTCTCTATTGATCATGACAGCCTGTGCAACAAATGGGACAACTAGTGATATTACAGCCGATTCGGCTGATTTTTGGAGTAAATTTGTTTACTTCTTTGCAGAAATCATTCGCTTTTTATCGTTTGATATCAGTATCGGAGTGGGGATTATTCTCTTTACGGTCTTGATTCGTACACTGCTTTTGCCAGTCTTTCAAGTTCAAATGGTGGCGTCTAGAAAAATTCAGGAAGCGCAACCGCATATTAAGGCGCTTCGAGAACAATATCCAGGCCGAGATATGGAAAGTAGAACCAAGCTAGAGCAGGAAATGCGTAAAGTTTTTAAAGAAATGGGTGTCAGACATTCAGATTCTCTTTGGCCGATTTTGATTCAGATGCCGCTTATCTTGGCCCTGTTCCAAGCTCTATCAAGAGTTGACTTTTTGAAGACAGGTCATTTCTTATGGATTAACCTTGGTGGTGTGGATACAACCCTTGTTTTTCCGATTTTAGCAGCAGTATTCACCTTTTTAAGTACTTGGTTGTCCAATAAAGCCTTGTCTGAGCGTAATGGAGCTACGACTGCAATGATGTACGGGATTCCAGTCTTGATCTTTGTCTTTGGGGTTTATGCTCCGAGCGGGGTAGCGCTCTATTGGGCAGTGTCCAATGCCTATCAAGTCTTGCAAACTTATTTCTTGAACAATCCATTCAAGATTATCGCAGAACGCGAGGCCGTAGTACAGGCACAGAAAGATTTGGAAAATAGAAAAAGAAAAGCCAAGAAAAAGGCTCAGAAAACGAAATAATAAGGAGGAATCTGGTAATGGTAGTATTTACAGGTTCAACTGTTGAAGAAGCAATCCAGAAAGGATTGAAAGAGTTAGATATTCCAAGAATGAAGGCTCATATCAAAGTCATTTCTCGTGAAAAAAATGGATTTCTTGGTTTATTTGGTAAAAAGCCAGCCCAGGTTGACATTGAAGCTATTAGTGAAACAACTGTCATTAAAGCAAATCAACAGGCGGTAAAGGGAGTTCCTAAAGAAATTAATGAACAAAATGAACCAGTTAAAACAGTCAGTGAAGCGACCGTTGATTTGGGGCATGTTGTAGAAGCAATTAAAAAGATTGAAGAAGAAGGCCAAGGAGTTTCTGATGAAGTTAAGGCTGAAATCTTGAAAAATGATAAACACGCTAGCACCATCTTAGAGGAAACTGGGCATATTGAGATTTTAAATGAATTACAACTTGAAGAAGCTGGTTTCGGGGAAGAAGTAGAAACTCCTATTGTTGAGATTCAAGCTGAAGAAACTGAAAGTCAAGAATTAGAAGATTTGGGCTTAAAGGTGGAACCGAGCTTTGATATTGAACAAGTAGCTACGGAAGTAACGACGTATGTTCAAACAATCATTGATGATATGGACGTTGAGGCGACGATTTCAAATGACTACAACCGTCGTAGCATCAACTTACAAATTGATACTAACGAACCAGGTCGTATTATCGGTTACCATGGCAAAGTTTTGAAGGCCTTGCAACTATTGGCTCAAAATTATCTTTATAACCGCTATTCAAGAACTTTCTACATTACTATTAATGTTAATGATTACGTTGAACATCGTGCAGAAGTCTTGCAGACCTATGCTCAAAAATTGGCGACCCGTGTTTTAGAAGAAGGGCGAAGTCATCAGACAGATCCAATGTCGAATAGCGAACGCAAGATTATCCATCGTATTATTTCACGTATGGATGGTGTGACTAGTTACTCTGAAGGTGACGAGCCAAATCGATATGTCGTTGTAGATACAGAATAAGTAAAATCAGGTTTATCCTGATTTTTTGCTAGTTAGAGGAGGTTGAACGGATGTTGAATAAGATAAGAGACTATTTAGATTTTGCAGGTTTGCAGTACCGTAATCCTGATAAAGCGGGAGAAGAGCGAGAGAAGATGCTGGAATTGCGTCATAAAGGTCAAGAGACCCGAAAGGCTTTCACAGAATTGGCCAAAACCTTTCAAGCAAGTCATCCAGAATGGCAACTCCAACAGACTAGTCAGTGGATGAATCAGGCACAGCGTTTGCGACCACATTTTTGGGTTTATTTACAGAGAGACGGACAAGTGACAGAACCTATGATGGCCTTACGTTTATATGGAAGTCCTTCTGATTTTGGTATTTCTTTAGAGGTCAGTTTTATCGAGCGCAAGAAGGATGAGCAAACTCTAGGCAAGCAGGCCAAGGTCCTAGAAGTTCCAGTGGTAGAAGGGATTTATTATCTATCCTACTCTGATGGTCAAAGTCAACGGTGGGAGGCTACTGAGGAGAACCGTCAAATTTTAAGAAATAAACTATCCAATCAGGAAGTTCGCAAAGTGTTAGTTAAAGCAGATGTTTCTTTTATTGAAAATCAATCATTAGAAGTGATTTTAGAAAAATTAGAAGAAGCTTATGAACGCTTGCTTCCCTATTATCAGGCGACTAGAGGGTAGAAAATAGATGACTTATCTAGCGTCGAATTGTTTAATTGCTATTCTATGTATTTTTTCATATAATAGTAAAATAGAATGTGTGATTCAATAATCACCTCAAATAGAAAGGAAATTCTATGTCAAATCTATCTGTTAATGCAATTCGTTTTCTAGGTATTGACGCTATCAACAAAGCCAACTCAGGTCACCCAGGTGTGGTTATGGGAGCAGCTCCGATGGCTTATAGCCTCTTTACAAAACAACTTCGTATCAATCCAGCACAACCAAACTGGATCAACCGCGACCGCTTTATTCTGTCAGCAGGCCATGGTTCAATGCTTCTTTATGCTCTTCTTCACCTTTCTGGTTTTGAAGATGTCAGCATGGATGAGATCAAGAGCTTCCGTCAATGGGGTTCAAAAACACCAGGTCACCCAGAATTTGGCCATACAGCAGGGATTGATGCTACGACAGGTCCTCTAGGGCAAGGGATTTCAACTGCCACTGGTTTTGCCCAGGCAGAGCGTTTCTTGGCAGCCAAATATAACCGTGAAGGCTACAATATCTTTGACCACTATACTTATGTTATCTGTGGCGACGGAGACTTGATGGAAGGTGTCTCAAGTGAGGCAGCTTCATACGCAGGTTTGCAAAAACTGGATAAGTTGGTTGTTCTTTATGATTCAAATGACATCAACTTGGATGGTGAAACAAAGGATTCCTTTACAGAAAGTGTTCGTGACCGTTACAATGCTTATGGTTGGCATACAGCCTTGGTTGAAGATGGAACAGACTTGGAAACAATCTATGCTGCTATCGAAACAGCTAAAGCTTCAGGCAAACCATCTTTGATTGAAGTGAAGACCGTGATTGGATACGGTTCTCCAAACAAACAGGGAACTAATGCTGTACACGGTGCCCCTCTTGGAGCAGATGAAACTGCAGCAACTCGCCAAGCGCTCGGTTGGGACTATGAACCATTTGAAATTCCAGAGCAAGTTTATGCTGATTTCAAAGAAAATGTTGCAGATCGTGGCGCATCAGCTTATCAAGCTTGGACAAAATTAGTCGCTGACTATAAAGAAGCGCATCCAGAATTGGCTGCAGAAGTAGAAGCCATCATCGATGGACGTGATCCAGTTGAAGTGACTCCAGCAGACTTCCCAGCATTAGAAAATGGTTTCTCTCAAGCAACTCGTAATTCAAGCCAAGATGCCTTGAACGTTGTAGCTGCTAAATTGCCAACTTTCTTGGGTGGATCAGCTGACCTAGCTCACTCAAACATGACTTACATTAAAACAGATGGACTTCAAGACGATGCTAATCGCTTGAACCGTAACATTCAGTTTGGTGTTCGTGAATTTGCAATGGGAACTATCTTGAACGGGATGGCTCTTCACGGTGGACTTCGTGTATACGGTGGAACTTTCTTCGTTTTCTCTGACTATGTGAAGGCAGCTGTCCGCTTGTCAGCCTTGCAAGGACTTCCTGTGACTTATGTCTTTACCCACGATTCTATTGCAGTCGGGGAAGATGGTCCAACGCATGAACCAGTTGAACATCTAGCAGGTCTTCGTGCCATGCCAAATCTAAATGTTTTCCGTCCAGCAGATGCGCGTGAAACTCAAGCAGCTTGGTACCTTGCAGTGACAAGTGAGAAAACACCAACTGCCCTTGTCTTGACACGTCAAAACTTGACTGTCGAAGAAGGAACAGACTTTGACAAGGTTGCAAAAGGTGCCTATGTTGTCTATGAAACTGCAGCAGATTTTGATACCATCTTGATTGCGACAGGTTCAGAGGTCAATCTTGCTGTCTCAGCTGCTAAAGAATTGGCTAGTCAAGGCGAAAAAGTTCGCGTAGTCAGCATGCCATCTACAGATGTCTTTGATAAACAAGATGCAGCATACAAGGAAGAAATTCTTCCAAATGCAGTCCGCCGTCGTGTTGCAGTCGAAATGGGTGTAACTCAAAACTGGTACAAATATGTTGGTCTTGATGGTGCCGTTCTAGGTATTGATACCTTCGGAGCCTCTGCCCCAGCACCAAAAGTATTGGCAGAATATGGCTTTACTGTAGAAAATCTTGTAAAAGTTGTTCAAAACTTGAAATAATCCTAAAAATCAGGGCGCAAGCTCTGGTTTTTCTTACCAGAAAAGCAAGGTACAATCTTGTAAAAGTAGCTGAAATTTGATATAGTAGTCCTATGTAAAAGACAAAGGAGAATATAATGGAATCACAATATACATTTTTAATCATTCTTGTGGCTATGTTGGGCTTGATGTTCTTTACGCAACGCTCTCAAAAGAAACAAGCACAAAAACGTATGGAAAGTTTGAATAAACTACAAAAAGGCTATGAAGTGATTACAATCGGTGGACTTTACGGAACGGTCGATGAAGTAGATACGGAAAAGAAAACAATTGTTCTTGATGTAGATGGGGTTTACTTGACTTTTGAATTAGCTGCTATTAAGACCGTATTACCACTTAAAGAAACAGCTTCACTCGAAGGTGCAATTGAAAAATAAGACGGGATCACTAACTCCCGTTTTTCTATAAAAGAAAGGAAATGGGATGAAAAAACTAGTCTTTGTCTGTCTTGGAAATATTTGCCGTAGTCCTATGGCTGAGTTTGTTATGAAATCAATGACAGATAACTACGAAATCCAAAGTCGAGCGACGTCCTCTTGGGAACATGGCAATCCGATTCATAAGGGAACTCAAGGGATTTTTCGACAATATGAGATTCCTTATGACAAGAACAAGACATCGCTTCAGATTAGTAGGGAAGATTTTGAAGACTTTGATTATGTTATCGGAATGGACGCTTCAAATGTTTCTGACTTACGTCAGATGTGTCCAGTAGACTGTCAAGATAAGATACACTCATTTGCATCTGAAAGTGTTCCAGATCCTTGGTATACAGGAGATTTTGAGGAAACTTATCGGCGTGTTCAAGAGGGGTGTCAAACTTGGATAGAACGTTTAGAGAAGGAGAGTGAAGGTGGAGAATCTTAAGAATTTTTACGAAAAGTATCGTGTCTATCTGACTCGTCCTCGTTTAGAGATTTTAGCAGTAGTTACCATTGCTGTCTGTGCTGTACTCGTCTTTTTTCTAAATATTCCCGGAAAAGGTGTTTTAAAACTGGATAATGGAACGATTGTTTATGACGGCAGTCTTGTTCGTGGTAAAATGAATGGTCAAGGCACCATCACCTTCCAAAATGGAGACCAATATACAGGTGGTTTCAACAATGGAGCCTTCAACGGAAAAGGTACCTTTCAATCTAAAGAAGGCTGGACCTACGAAGGTGATTTTGTAAATGGTCAGGCTGAAGGAAAAGGAAAACTAACAACAGAACAAGAAGTCGTTTATGAAGGGACTTTTAAACAAGGCGTTTTTCAACAAAAATAAAGCCTCCTGACATGGAGGTTTTTTTACAAGAAAACAAGAAAGCGTTTTCCTATCGTTTGTTAGGATTGTGAAATAAAAAAATTTTTGTTGTTATTTCACAATCATCTAGTCAAAAGTTGATACTATAACGTATTTGAGAGTAATTTCACAATGTCGCAAAAATTCTTTGTGAAATGTTTATGAAACTGTTTACAAAACATAAAAAAAGAGTTATAATAAACTTGTGAAAAAATTAACAAAGGATAAAATCCTTAAAGGCTATGGAGGAAAATATGGCTGATAAAAAAACTGTAACACCTGAGGAAAAACAACTTGCTGCTGAAAAGCATGTCGATGGTCTCGTGAAAAAAGCTTTGGTTGCGCTTGATGAGATGCGCAAGTTGAACCAAGAACAAGTTGACTATATTGTGGCAAAAGCTTCGGTTGCAGCACTTGACGCGCATGGTATACTGGCACAACATGCAGTTGAAGAAACTGGTCGTGGGGTGTTTGAAGATAAGGCAACGAAAAATCTATTTGCCTGTGAACACGTAGTGAACAATATGCGTGGAGTTAAAACAGTTGGAGTTATCGAAGATGATCCAATTACAGGCTTGACGAAGATTGCTGAACCTGTTGGTGTAATCTGTGGTGTCACTCCAACAACCAACCCAACTTCAACAGCTATTTTCAAATCATTGATTGCTTTGAAAACACGTAATCCAATCGTGTTTGCTTTCCACCCATCAGCTCAAGAATCATCAGCTCACGCAGCACAAATCGTTCGTGATGCCGCTATCGCAGCTGGAGCACCTGAAAACTGTGTTCAATGGATTACAGAGCCATCTATGGAAGCAACTGGAGCGCTTATGAATCACGAAGGTGTTGCGACTATCCTTGCAACTGGTGGGAATGCCATGGTTAAAGCGGCATATTCATGTGGTAAACCAGCTCTTGGGGTAGGTGCCGGAAACGTTCCTGCCTATGTAGAAAAATCTGCTGACCTTCGTCAAGCTGCTCATGACATCGTGATGTCTAAATCATTTGATAATGGGATGGTCTGTGCATCAGAACAAGCGGTTATCATTGATAAAGAAGTGTATGATGAATTTGTAGAAGAATTCAAATCATACCACACTTACTTTGTAAACAAAAAAGAAAAAGCACTTCTTGAAGAATTCTGTTTCGGTGTTAAAGCAAACAGCAAAAACTGTGCTGGTGCTAAACTAAATGCAAATATTGTTGGTAAACCAGCAGCATGGATTGCAGAACAAGCAGGATTCAGCGTTCCAGAAGGAACAAACATCTTGGCGGCAGAATGTGAGGAAGTAGGACCAAAAGAACCACTGACTCGTGAAAAATTGTCACCAGTAATCGCTGTACTGAAAGCTGAAGATACAGAAGATGGTCTTACAAAAGCTCGTCAAATGGTTGAGTTTAACGGACTTGGTCACTCAGCAGCTATCCATACAAAAGACGAAGAGCTTGCTAAACGCTTTGGTACAGAAATCAAAGCTATGCGTATTATCTGGAACTCTCCATCTACTTTCGGTGGTATCGGTGACGTTTACAATGCTTTCATCCCATCATTGACACTTGGATGTGGTTCATACGGACGCAACTCTGTTGGGGATAACGTGAGCGCTATTAACCTCCTAAACATCAAGAAAGTAGGGAAACGTAGAAATAATATGCAATGGTTTAAAGTTCCTTCAAAAATTTACTTCGAACGTAATTCTATCCAATACCTTCAAACATGTGAAGATATTGAACGCGTTATGATCGTTACGGACAAATCAATCGAAAAACTTGGTTTCGTTCAACGTGTTATCGACCAATTGAACGCACGTAGCAACCGTGTAACTATCCAAGTCTTCTCAGATGTTGAACCAGATCCAGACATCACAACTGTAGAACGTGGTGCTGAGGTGATGAAAGCATTTGAACCAGACACAATCATTGCTCTTGGTGGTGGTTCTCCAATGGACGCGGCGAAAGTAATGTGGCTCTTCTACGAACAACCAGAAATCGACTTCCGTGACTTGGTTCAAAAATTCATGGATATCCGTAAACGCGCCTTCCGCTTCCCATCACTTGGTAAGAAAGCGAAGTACATTGGTATCCCAACAACTTCAGGTACTGGTTCAGAAGTAACACCATTTGCCGTTATCTCTGACAAGAAAAACAACCGCAAATACCCATTGGCTGACTACTCATTGACACCAACTATTGCGATTGTTGACCCTGCTTTGGTTGAATCAGTTCCAGACTTTATCGCTGCTGATACAGGTATGGACGTCTTGACACACGCGACTGAAGCCTACACTTCAAACTTCGCTAACGACTATACAGACGGTATCGCCCTTCAAACAATCAAACTTGTCTTTGAATGGTTGGAAAAATCTGTTAAGACAGCTGACTCAGAAGCTCGCGAGAAAATGCACAATGCGTCTACAATGGCTGGTATGGCCTTCGCCAATGCCTTCCTTGGTATGAGCCACTCAATGGCCCACAAGATTGGTGGTGTTCACCACACTGTTCACGGACGTACAAATGCTATCTTGCTTCCATATGTTATCCGTTACAACGGAACTCGTCCATCTAAGACTACTACATGGCCTAAATACAACTACTGGAAAGCTGATGAGAAATTCCAAGACATCGCGAAAATGCTTGGCTTGCCTCACTCAACTCCAGAGGAAGCAGTTGAAGCATACGCTAAAGCTGTTTACGAACTTGGTGTTGCAGTAGGTATCAAGATGAACTTCAAGGATCAAGGAATTGATGAAAAAGCTTGGAAAGACAGCTTGCATGAAATTGCCTTGCTTGCTTATGAAGATCAATGTTCACCTGCTAACCCACGCTTGCCAATGGTAGCTGACATGGAAGAAATCATGGCAGATGCTTACTATGGCTATGCAGAACGTCCAGGACGCCGCAAATAATTGTTTATCAGCCTAGAGGCAGGAATTTCCTGTCTCTTTTTTGTAATTCTATTTGAAAAATGGTATAATCATCGCATATATTTGTTTGAAAATCAAATCTTTTATAATCATGCGAGGGAGAAATGTAAGAGATGAATGAGCTAGGGGAAAAGGTAAGGCTTCTTAGAGAGGAGAAAGGGCTTAGTTGCCCAGTATTTTGTGGGGATGAATCCGAATTATCAGTCCGTCAGCTGGTGCGGATAGAAAAAGGAGAATTTCGCCCGACGATAAAAACACTAGAATATATTGCAGATAGATTAGAAATTCCATCCTACGTCTTGATGCCAGATTATAAGGAATTACCCAAGCGTTACCAAGAATTAAAATACTTTCTTCTTCATCATCCTGACTATGGAGACAAGGAGTTGCAGGAACAAAAGGAAGAATATTTCGATGAAATTTTTGAATGTTTTTATGATGATTTGCCACGTGATGAGAAAGTGCTAGTGGATTGTCTTCAAGCAATAGATGAAGTGAGAGCGACTAGTAATTCCTTATACGGAAGTGGTGTGATTGAGGACGGTCTTCAAGACTTACTATACAGAGATGTATATAAAGCCGAGGACTTGTTGAAACTGAGACTGTATTTCAACTGTCAGTTAATGGATGGTTTAAATATGGGTGAGATAAAAGAATCTGAGTATGAAACCATTCTTTGTTTTCATGACAAATTAAGTTCTCAGGTTGATAAGATAGAGTTCGATTGTTTGGACTTACTTAGAGACTCCTTGTTAGCTTCTTTAACTTGTATAGAGATTATGGGGTTGCTTCATTATTTTAAGAGGGCAGTCGAGACCTTAAATAAAATAGGGCAAAAAACACGAGATTTTCAAAAACAACCGATTGTCTTGATGGTGGAGTGGAAATATTATCTTCAGACTGATTATGATACGGCAAAACAAAAGTATGAAGAAGCAAAAATGATGGCGAGGATGTTTGGCAATGAGAAGTTAATCGTTAGTTTAGATAATGAATGGAGCGAAGACTTAGAAAGGTATTGTTAAATGCTTTATAGGAGTGACATTTCTGTCATTGGGGAAATGTCGCTTTTTGTACATTTTTTGATAAAATATTATAATAAATGCATATGTTTGTTTGGTTATCAAAGTTTTTGGAATGATTCTAGAGGTAAAGAGAAGTGAATGAATTAGGAGAGAAGGTACGAATCCTTAGAGAGGAGAAAGGACTTAGTCGTCCAGTTTTTTGTGGGGATGAATCCGAATTATCAGTCCGTCAGTTGGTGAGAATCGAAAAAGGAGAATTTCGCCCGACGATAAAAACACTAGAATATATTGCAGATAGATTAGAAATTCCGTCCTATGTCTTGATGCCAGACTATAAGGAATTACCGAAACGTTACCAAGAATTAAAGTACTTTCTTTTACATCACCCTGACTACGGAGACAAGGAGTTGCAGGAACAAAAGGAAGAATATTTTGATGAGATTTTTGAGAATTTTTATGATGATTTGCCACGTGATGAGAAGATGATAGTGGATTGTCTTCAAGCAATAGATGAAGTGAGAGCGACGGATAATGAACAGTATGGAATAGCGCTTTTAGATGAATCTTTTGAGGAACTATGGAATCAAAGAGAATTTTCCTTTTCAGATCTTTTAAAAATTAGATTGTATTTTTTGTGTAGTTATTTAGAAAATATAAAAAAAGGACAGTTATCTAGTAGCGAACAGCAGAAACTTCAATTAATGTTTCAAAAAGTGTGTAATAACGTAGAAAATAGCGGTACGGACGATTTATTTCTTGTTCGTGATGTGTTATTTGCAGGGCTGGGAAGTTGTGAATTATTGAATGACTTAGAGTTATTTAAGTTAGCTGTGGAAAAACTTAATTGGATTTCTGAAAAAACACGAGATTTTCAAAAGCAACCGATTGTACTTATGGTCGAATGGAAATATTATATTCAGACTGATTATGATACAGCAAAACAAAAGTATGAAGAAGCAAAAATGATGGCGAGGATGTTTGGCAATGAGAAGTTAATCGTTAGTTTAGATAATGAATGGAGCGAAGACTTAGAAAGGTATTGTTAAATGCTTTATAGGAGTGACATTTCTGTCATTGGAGAATTTTTTATAAACTGATATAATCCAATGTGTAAGCAAGAAGTTTACTAATTTTTGTTTACTTGAAAAGTTATTGAATAATGTAATTTATCATTAACTTCATATATAAAAAAGGAGGTAGTCAAAGATGATTCAGTTTTTTTTCACTTTTAGGAACTTTGCTTTGGTGGAAGTAGACAATCGTTGCTATTTTTATGAAGGTGAGAAGCATGCTAGAATTTGAACGAATAAACAATGTTTTATTGACTGGCATGTCAGAAGTAGGAGATGTACTGCTCATTCGACAAACACTATCAACTCTTATTCAAGTAGAAATAAGAGTTAACGGCTATTTATTGGATTTGATTACAATAAAACCCCAGATATTAAAAGTCTATCCATTAGTCGGTATAGCAAATAATGCACTTATTATTGTACGAGAAGTAAATGAGGGACTTGATATGACGTTGGAGAATAACAGGACATTTAGGAATATTGATTTTTTCAGAAGATTAAAGTAGGAATCACAGAAAAGGAGAAAGAATAAATGTGGCGTTGGGTATGGAGAATTATAAAATGAATTCTGATTAGTTTGATATGGGAAGCTATCTGGGGCTGGGTTAAACAGTGGTTCTAGTTTAGAAATTAATAGAACAGAGTTGATTTTTACATAAAATATTAGTAAAATTAGAAATTAATATAAAAAAATANTTGATAGTTATGTCTCAGTTTGAAAATGGGCATTCTCAAAAAGATTATAGACATAACTATCAACTATTTTAATTATAATATAAAAGGAGAAAAAATGAAAGTAGAGAACATTTCGTATAGGATAAATAGTAGGATACTGTTTAACAATATTTCTTTTGATACTTCAAATTCAGGTCTGACACTGATTACTGGAAAAAATGGCTCAGGAAAGTCAACATTATTGAAAGTATTACTAGGAATTGTTCAACCATATTCTGGCTCATTGATTTCTGAAGAAAAGGTTAGCTATGTTCCAGATTCTTCGGACAACTATTTCATTGGTTTATCTCCTAATTTATTATTCGGATTTTTACAGAAACAATTTTTTATTGAAACAAATTTGTTCGAAGAACGGTTAAGAGAATTACGAGAACAATTTTATTTGAATGAGAAATTAATGACACAAACAATTCAATCATTGTCATTAGGAGAAAAGAAAAAAGTAATGCTTATAGCAGCATTTTTATTGGATTCGGACTTGTATGTTATGGATGAACCTTTATCAGGTTTAGATCAAATTTCGGTTGAAAATCTGCTTCAATTGATGGAGCAAAAGATAAATCTAGGCAAACACTTCATTATTGTAAGTCACGAGAGGCAAGAAATTTTACCGACAGTTGATCAGATTATTTCTTTGTAGAGGAAAGTTATATGGAAAAGTTTTATTATTCTATTACTCTATTATTCCTATCTCGACAGGGATACTGGAATGATTCGAATAATGTCAAGGAATTATCGTTGCTTCAATCGACCTACAAATATTTTTTTTCATCTGTTAGTTTGATTTTTATATTTTGTTTTGCTAAACAAGAAGTTTATAAGCTATTAAGTGAAAATCAAATTTGGGGTATCCTATCATACTTTGAATTAGTAAAAATACTTGTTCCTGCAATTTTGTTATTAGGAATAATTTATGAAAATATTTATGTTTTAAAAACTAAAACAGAGAGTACAATGAGGATATTTTTCAATGTCACAGGGAGAGAATTTTGGAATATAGTATTTTTAAAGAATTTAATTCTAGTTTCCCCCATCTTAGTAGTTATTTTTTTCTATGATATTTCTTTAGGAATATTTGCATGCCTACTTGTTTTTTTACTTAATAGTATATTTTTTATACCGAAAATCAGGTATGTTAGGCCAAGGTTTAAAAAATCGTTCAGTATGGCCTATTTATTATCTGTCGTTGATGGTTTGACGGTGTTTAAAGCGATGACTATACCTGTATTTTCAACTTTTATGTTTATGTTCATGTGGTTGGTTTTACCAGATTTTTTAGGAATTGATATCTCGAATAAAGCGATGATATTGAATACAGCTTTATTTTCAGGGACAGTATTTTTTAGCAATAAAGGGATAAATTTTTATTTTCTTACTTTAAATAAGGACTTCCCTTATCTGAAGGCTGTTGGGGTCAATCTTAATAAGTTTATAAAAAAAAGAATTTGGTCTTTAAATTTTATTAGTATCTTAGTTCCGTCGATCTCGCTATATTTCTTTTTAAATTATCTGGGGTACGGTTTTATAGATATTTCCCTATTTCTTTTCGGAGTTT
Source organism: Streptococcus mitis (assembly GCF_003944325.1). Classification (GTDB taxonomy): domain Bacteria; phylum Bacillota; class Bacilli; order Lactobacillales; family Streptococcaceae; genus Streptococcus; species Streptococcus mitis_CW. The sequence goes on from NZ_RJPX01000018.1 coordinate 36,761, forward strand.
CTCTAGCATATTTTTTATGCCAAGGAATACAAATGTTAGAGATAATTATATTTAGAAAGTATCATTTCAAGAATGCGAAAGAATTAGATGCTTTTTCAATTCCTATAAATACAAGGATAACGTTGTACATTATTCGCTTCGTACCAGTTATGGTTTGCTTATTATTCAATCAAATTAAACTATTTGGTTTATGGGGCTTGATATTGTTAAATATAGTTTATATCAGTATTATTTATTGTAGTTTATATCGACATATGTTGTCAAAAGTAATTAAAGGAGATAATCATGTCCATTTTATCCATTAAAAGTATTTCAAAGTTTTACGCCTTGGACGGTAAACATCAAGAGCAGGCTCTAAGAAATATAAATCTGCAGATTGCAAAAGGTAAAATTACAGCGATTTACGGCCCATCAGGCTGTGGCAAAACCAGTTTACTAAATATCATTAGCGGTTTAGATAGACAATATGAAGGAGATTTAGAGTTTAAAGGGGAATCCCTCCGTGACTTATCAGAGATTGAACTAACTCAATTTCGTAAAGATAAGATTGGATTTGTGTTTCAAAACTTTAACCTCATTCCTCATCAGTCTGTCTTGGACAATGTCAAGCTACCTCTCTATGTCAAAGATTTATCTGACAGGGAGATGACAATGATTGCAAAGGAGCAATTAAGTAACTTGGGCATGGAACCTTTTGTGGCTAAAAATGTTAAACAGCTTTCTAGCGGGCAAAAGCAACGTGTAGCAATCGCGCGTGCCTTGGTAAATCAGCCTGATATGATTGTAGCAGATGAGCCAACGGGTTCGCTGGATTCTCAATCTCAAGAAATGGTATTGGAAGTATTTAAAAATTTAGCCCAAACAGGGAAAACAGTATTGATTGTAACCCATAATCCAGAGGTTGCTGAATATGCAGATGTGATTATCAAAATGAAGGATGGTGAAGTCGTTGAAGAAGTCAAAAAATAAAGGATTATCATTGAAAAACAAATTCAAACTTTCTTTAAATAACTTTCTGGAAAGAAAGTGGCGTAACCTATTGATTGCGCTAGCAACCTCAATCGGTTTTGTAGGAGTCTTAATTTCTTTCGGCTTGGGAAATGCTTTGATTTCGATGATTGATGAAAATACGAATGGAGGTCAAATTCCTTCTCAAGTTCAGATTGCTTTAAACACAGAAAATGCTGGACGAGGCTTCTTGAACCAAGATGATAAGAACTATATTACGGATACAGTTGGGAAAGAAGCTATTAAATATTTGGAGAGTCCTTTTGGGATGACCATGTCAAATATGACTATAGATGGGCAAGAAATGGATCTGAGTCAAACGATGCCTTCTTATGCTCAAGTAGTGAGTCTCTATGAGGATACAAGTATTTCTGTTAGTAGTAATGAGGCGGACAAAGTGTTAGCTGGCTCCCTCTATAGTGATGCAAATGAACAGGGGTTGACGATTCCAAGTAGTTTACTAAAAAGTTGGAATGAACAGACAGGAAAAAATCTGACAGCTAATGATGTTATTGGCAAATCAGTTTCAGCAAGTATTGTAGAAAATGCTGCCGAAGCTAGCAAGACTGCTCAATTTCAAACAAAGATTGTGCGTGTGATCAATGATGAAGATGACATGGAGAACAGCAACAGTTTTATGCCCTCTAATCAAATGGAAACAATTTTGAAAGAAGCTGGATTTACAAAAGCTGTATCTTATTTTATCTTGGAACTCAAAGATCCATCACAGACAAAAGCGGTAACAGAAGAATTACAGAAAAATAAGAAGTATACTGTTCTTTCTCAACAGAAGGTTCTTGATATTGTGATTACTTTTATTCGTGTCATTCAGGGATTGTTGATTGTGCTTTCATCACAAGCTATTGTGGTAGCAGCAGTCATGATTGGTATCATTATTTACATCAATATCATGCAGCGTTCTAAGGAAATAGGTGTCATGAAGGCAGTTGGTTATCAAAATCGCGATGTCAAAGGAATTTTTATTTACGAGGCTATCTGGATTGTAGGAATCGCCTTGCTGCTGGCCTTTTTGGTTGCACAAGGGGTGGGAAGTTTGGCGAATGCGGTTGTAAGTCACTTTTATCCATCCATCACTAAGGTTTTTGAATTAAATCTTCTATCTATTTTAGGAACTCTAGCTTTCGCTCTATTACTTGGTTATGTCTCAGCCTACTTCCCAGCACGTAAAATTAGTAAAATGGATCCTGTAGAATCGCTACGATATGAATAGTTAAGGACGTTACTAGATTATCGTCGCTCAAAAAGAAACTAACATAGAAAAACAATGCCCGTACTTGCAATTAAATTTAAATAGTTATATAATAGGTTTGTTGAAAGGTGATTTGTAGTGATTCAAGTTACTCTTTTCACAATAAAAATTTCATGATTTTCATAAGGAGGAAATCACTAATGGTAGTTAAAGTTGGTATTAACGGTTTCGGACGTATCGGTCGTCTTGCTTTCCGTCGTATCCAAAACGTAGAAGGTGTTGAAGTTACACGCATCAACGACCTTACAGATCCAGTTATGCTTGCACACTTGTTGAAATACGACACAACTCAAGGTCGTTTCGACGGTACTGTTGAAGTCAAAGAAGGTGGATTTGAAGTTAACGGTAAATTCGTTAAAGTTTCTGCTGAACGTGATCCAGAGCAAATCGACTGGGCTACTGACGGTGTAGAAATCGTTCTTGAAGCTACTGGTTTCTTTGCTAAGAAAGAAGCAGCTGAAAAACACCTTAAAGGTGGAGCTAAAAAAGTTGTTATCACTGCTCCTGGTGGAAACGACGTTAAAACAGTTGTATTTAACACTAACCACGACGTTCTTGATGGTACTGAAACAGTTATCTCAGGTGCTTCATGTACTACAAACTGCTTGGCTCCTATGGCTAAAGCTCTTCAAGACAACTTTGGTGTTGTTGAAGGATTGATGACTACTATCCACGCTTACACTGGTGACCAAATGATCCTTGACGGACCACACCGTGGTGGTGACCTTCGCCGTGCTCGCGCTGGTGCTGCAAACATCGTTCCTAACTCAACTGGTGCTGCGAAAGCTATCGGTCTTGTAATCCCAGAATTGAACGGTAAACTTGACGGATCTGCACAACGCGTTCCAACTCCAACAGGATCAGTTACTGAATTGGTAGCAGTTCTTGAAAAGAACGTTACTGTTGATGAAGTAAACGCAGCTATGAAAGCAGCTTCAAACGAATCATACGGTTACACAGAAGATCCAATCGTATCTTCAGATATCGTAGGTATGTCTTACGGTTCATTGTTTGACGCAACTCAAACTAAAGTTCTTGACGTTGACGGTAAACAATTGGTTAAAGTTGTATCATGGTACGACAACGAAATGTCATACACTGCACAACTTGTTCGTACTCTTGAATACTTCGCAAAAATCGCTAAATAATTCTTGAGTCGATAGAAAAGCAAGGCCTCTGGTCTTGCTTTTTAAATATTTAAAAATGGATGACACAATCATCCATTCTTTTTTATTTCTCTTTCAAAGGTATCTGAAAGGGTAGTGAAAGTTAGCTTCTCTAATGTAAGCGGATGGGTAAAGGAAAGTCGAAAGGCATGAAGCATAAGCCGACTTGTCTTTGATTTACAATTATAGAGAGGGTCACCCAAGATGGGGAAGTTATGATGAGAAAGGTGGACACGAATCTGATGGGTTCTGCCTGTCTTTAGTTTGCAACGAACCAAGGAAGTTTTGTTTGAAAATTGCTTTAATCTGCTTACATGCGTTTCAGCATATTGCCCATTTTTTGCATCAATTATTCTTTTTCTACGATCATGACGATCACGTCCGATTTTGTCTCTGAAAACAAGCTCTTTGTTGCTGATATTTCCATCAACAAGGGCCCAATATTCCCTAGAAATCTCTTTTTTCTCCAGTAAGCGATTGAGAATAGGTAGGATAAAAGGATTTTTAGCGAAGAGAACTAAACCGCTGGTTTCCATGTCTAGACGATGAACGACATAACAGGTTTGGCCAAGGTAGGCACTGACGTGGTTAAGAAGAGCAATTTCGTTTGGTTGGTTGCCGTGCGTTTTCATCCCCTCAGGTTTGTTTACAATAATCAAGTGTTGATCTTGATAAACTTCCTGAACTAAGTCTGGGTTGCCCCAAGGGATTGTCTTTTTGGGATAATCTTCCTCGTCAAATGTCAACTGGCAAACATCTCCAGGATTTACCATCTCGTTCCAGTGAACTTCTTCTTGGTTTATCAAAATATGTTTCTTGATTCTCAAAAAATGACGAATTTTTCTAGGAATAAGGAGTTGCTCCTCTAATAATTGCTTCACCGTCATTTGAGGCAAAGAAGCGGGTAATGTAAATGTGAATTTCATACAGATATTGTAACAAAAAAAGCCCTATTTGGATAGGAAATAGCTAAATTCTTGTCTTCCTATGATGAAGATGATAAAATAAACGCATGAAATTAGATAAATTATTTGAGAAATTTCTTTCTCTTTTTAAAAAAGAAACAAGTGAACTAGAGGACTCTGGGTCTACTAGCTTGCGTCGCTCTCGCAGTGATCGAAAAAAATTAGCCCAAGTGGGTCCGATTCGAAAATTCTGGCGTCGCTATCATCTAACAAAGATTGTCCTTATACTAGGTTTGAGTGCGAGCTTGCTAGTTGGAACCTATTTGTTTGCTGTAGCCAAGTCAACCAATGTCAATGATTTGCAAAATGCCTTGAAAACTCGAACACTCATTTTTGACCGTGAAGAAAAGGAGGCAGGTGCCTTGTCTGGTCAAAAAGGAACTTATGTTGAATTGACTGATATCAGTAAAAATTTGCAGAATGCCGTTATTGCGACAGAAGACCGTTCTTTCTATAAAAATGACGGGATTAACTATGGCCGCTTCTTCTTGGCTATTGTCACTGCTGGTCGTTCAGGTGGTGGTTCTACTATTACCCAACAGCTGGCTAAAAACGCCTATTTGTCGCAGGATCAAACTGTTGAGAGAAAAGCGAAAGAATTTTTTCTTGCTTTAGAATTAACCAAAAAATATAGTAAGGATCAAATTTTAACCATGTACCTTAACAACGCCTATTTTGGAAATGGTGTGTGGGGTGTAGAAGATGCGAGTAAGAAATACTTTGGAGTTTCTGCGTCAGAAGTGAGTTTGGATCAAGCTGCGACTCTGGCAGGGATGCTCAAGGGGCCGGAACTGTATAATCCTTTGAATTCTGTACAAGATTCGACTAATCGTCGCGATACTGTCTTGCAAAATATGCTTGCAGCAGGATATATTGATAAAAATCAAGAAAGCGAAGCTGCTGAAGTTGATATGACTTCGCAATTACAAGATAAGTATGAAGGAAAAATTTCAGATTACCGCTACCCCTCTTATTTTGACGCGGTTGTTAATGAAGCTGTTTCCAAGTATAATCTAACAGAGGAAGAGATTGTCAATAATGGCTATCGCATTTACACAGAGCTGGACCAAAATTACCAAGCAAATATGCAGGTTGTTTATGAAAACACATCGTTATTTCCGAGGGCAGAGGATGGAACATTTGCTCAATCAGGAAGTGTAGCTCTCGAACCGAAAACAGGGGGAGTTCGTGGAGTTGTCGGTCAAGTTGCTGGCAATGATAAAACTGGATTCCGGAATTTCAACTATGCAACTCAATCAAAACGTAGCCCTGGTTCTACAATCAAGCCTTTAGTTGTTTATACGCCAGCAGTTGAAGCAGGCTGGGCTTTGAATAAGCAGTTGGATAACCATACCATGCAGTACGACAGCTATAAAGTTGATAACTATGCAGGAATCAAAACGAGTCGAGAAGTTCCTATGTATCAAGCCTTGGCAGAATCGCTTAATCTACCTGCTGTTGCCACTGTTAATGATTTGGGCGTCGACAAGGCTTTTGAGGCAGGCGAAAAATTCGGACTCAACATGGAAAAGGTCGACCGTGTTCTTGGTGTCGCCTTGGGAAGTGGTGTCGAAACCAATCCTCTGCAAATGGCTCAAGCATATGCTGCCTTTGCAAATGAAGGTTTAATGCCTGAAGCTCATTTTATTAGTAGAATTGAAAATGCTAGTGGACAAGTTATTGCAAGCCATAAAAATTCACAAAAACGGGTGATTGATAAGTCTGTAGCTGATAAGATGACCAGTATGATGTTGGGGACATTCACCAACGGTACCGGTATTAGTTCATCGCCTGCAGATTATGTAATGGCAGGAAAAACTGGTACAACTGAAGCAGTTTTCAATCCTGAATACACAAGTGACCAGTGGGTAATTGGCTATACTCCGGATGTAGTGATTAGTCACTGGCTTGGTTTTCCGACCACTGATGAAAATCACTATCTAGCAGGATCTACTTCAAACGGTGCAGCCCATGTCTTCAGAAATATTGCAAATACCATTTTACCTTATACACCAGGAAGTACCTTTACAGTTGAAAATGCTTATAAGCAAAATGGAATTGCACCAGCTAACACAAAAAGACAAGTACAAACCAATGATAATAGCCAGACAGATGATAATTTGTCTGATATTCGAGGACGTGCGCAAAATCTAGTAGATGAGGCTAGTCGGGCTATCTCGGATGCCAAGATTAAGGAAAAGGCTCAAACAATCTGGGATTCGGTAGTCAATCTATTTCGCTAAGATGCTTGTCAAAGCCTAGCTTTCTTGTTATAATAGATAGGATGGAGGCGTTATGGCACTAAAAAAAGCAAGCCTAGCTTGTGCGGTTTGTGGTTCGAGAAACTATTCAATCAAGATCAGCGGAAACCCCAAGCCTACACGACTAGAAGTAAATAAATTTTGTAAGCATTGTGGCAAGTACACTACACACAGAGAAACGAGATAGGAGAGAGCGATGCGTTTTATTGGAGATATTTTTAGACTTCTTAAAGACACAACATGGCCAACTCGCAAGGAAAGCTGGAGAGATTTTCGTTCTATCATGGAATACACAGCTTTCTTTGTAGTAATTATTTACATTTTTGACCAGTTGATTGTTTCAGGTTTGATTCGATTTATTAACATTTTTTAGAAGAGTAGTGAAAGTACACTAAAAATCTTCTATTTATGAAAGGAAATATCATGGATAGTTTTGATAAAGGGTGGTTTGTTTTACAAACTTATTCTGGTTATGAAAATAAGGTAAAAGAAAGTCTATTACAACGTGCACAAACCTATAATATGTTGGATAATATTCTACGCGTTGAAATTCCAACACAAACAGTACAAGTTGAAAAAAATGGAAAGAGAAAAGAAATAGAAGAAAATCGCTTTCCAGGTTATGTTCTTGTAGAAATGGTCATGACAGATGAAGCTTGGTTTGTCGTTCGAAACACACCAAATGTAACTGGATTTGTTGGCTCACACGGGAACAGATCAAAACCAACTCCATTATTGGAACAAGAAATTCGTGACATTTTGGTATCTATGGGACAAACTGTTCAAGAATTTGATTTCGATGTTGAGGTTGGCCAAACCGTACGTATTATTGATGGTGCTTTTGCAGACTACACTGGTAAGATTACAGAAATTGATAATAACAAAGTGAAAATGATTATCTCTATGTTTGGTAATGACACAGTTGCAGAAGTAAACCTAAACCAAATTGCAGAATTGTAACCCTAAGAGAGGCTTGTCCTCTCTTTTTGTGCAGTTGAGACAGTAAAGAGGACAGAATAGGCGAAATGGGCCTAATTAGCTTTTTTATTTGTTAAACTGTATCTAGAAAGGGGAAGATTATGCTTAAAGAATTGTATGAAGAAGTCCAAGGTATTGTATACAAGTGTAGAAATGAATATTACCTTCATTTGTGGGAGTTATCGGATTGGGATCAAGAGGGAATGATTTGCTTGCATGAATTGATTAGTAAAGAAGAAGGATTAGTAGAAGATATTCCTCGTTTAAGGAAATATTTCAAAACCAAGTTTCGGAGTCGGATTCTAGATTATC
>NZ_RJPX01000019.1:0-43782 GCF_003944325.1 Streptococcus mitis
CCTTTAACCTTTAACCGCATTCAAACGTCTCACACTAACTTCCACCATAGCGGAACTTAATCTGAAACGCTTTCAGATGAGAGGATTTTGTGCGCTCTTTTTTTCGATTCAGTTTGGTTAAAAAAGCAATAAAATCAAGCATTAGTAAAACCAGTGGAACTTACCCTGACACGGATTTCCACTGGTTTTTACAATTTTTATCAGACTAACTTCCACTTGGATTAGCGGTGGAACTTAGTTTGGGAATTTACCATTTATACTAAATGAGAATCAAAAAGCAAACTAGGAAGCTAGCCATAGACAGTCCTTGAATACGTAAAGGCGAAGCTGACGTGGTTTGAAAAGATTTTCGAAGAGTATCACTCGATTTTTCAAATGATTTTATACCCACAACAAAAGAAAAAAGACCCTAAGGTCTCCTTACTTTTATTATTAAACGCGTTCAACTTTACCTGATTTCAAAGCACGAGCTGAAGCCCAAACTTTTTTAGGTTTACCATCGATAAGAACAGTAACTTTTTGAAGGTTTGGTTTTACGGCACGTTTTGTTTGGTTCATCGCGTGTGAACGGTTGTTTCCTGATACAGTCTTACGACCTGTAAAGTAACATACTTTAGCCATTGTGTTTTCCTCCTATTAGATCTAATATAGCGGATGTGCTAGCACCACATACCGTACTATGTTATCACACTTTCTTTATTTTTGCAAGGGAATTGGAAGATTTTTTTACTTAACGTAGACAATTCCCAATTTCCCAAAGGCCACATCCCCACGGATAATCAAAGTTTTACTGGTTGGAGCTAGAGAAGTATCTGCCTTGGCTACACCACAGAAAGTTTCCACCTTCAAATCCACTCGCCAATGTTGGGGAACATAGATAACTGCATTGCCAAAACCAACTTCTACTTTCAGGGTTGCAGTATCTCCTAAAATCTCTGCATTGTCGTAATATATCTTAGCATTGCCAAAACCAACTTCTACTTGGTCATCTACCAATTCTTGGTTTTGCTTGTAGAAAGTCCCCGTTCCAAAAGCGACTTCCTTGTCTGTAAGAATGGTCTTTTCACCATCATACCACCATTTTTTCCCATTCCAAGTTCTGTTAGAATGAGTAAGTGCGTTGACACCCAGTACGATTAAAATACTAGCCCAGAATAGTGACTGATTTGGAATCGGTAAAATATCATAAAAGTGGTTAGCAATCATGAGGGCCACTAGGGCTGTAAAAGAGGCTGAAGTTAAGTGGCGACGCAACAAAGCTCCAACTGATTGGTAGGCAAAAAAAGCAATACCGAACAAGGGCCAAATTTGCCCTCCCAGAGAAGGGATTCCAAAATTCCCCTGCAATAATACTAAAGCTGCCAATACTAGCAATACAATACCAAATGCTTTCTTTTTCATGTTCTTACCTCATGTTTCTTAGATTTTCTTTTAGGAGGGATTGGTAATGTCGCGAGACATGAACCTCCTTGTGGGTCTGATAAAAGGAAATGGTGCCCGTTCCTGAAAAGGACTTGTCCACCGAGTAAACCTGACGGATATTAGCAATAGTCGACTTGGATACTCGACTGAAATAACGGGGCAGGATAGACTCCAACTCATAGAGTTTAAGCCGAACCTCGTAGGCATCTTTCTGGGTATGGGCGTAAATCTTGTTCCCCTCTGTTTCAAAGAAGAGAATTTCCGACAAATCCAGATAATATTCACCCGTCCCCTTGTAAAAAATCAACATAGGAGCCTTGGATTCTTGCAAGAGCCGCTGTAAATCCGCAATCTCATCTGTCAAAGCCGTTGCCTTGATGACAATTTCAGTTTCCTCTAAATTGCTGTCAATTTCAATTCGTAACTTCATTACATCTCCTTTCTGACTCTACTATATCAAAGCAAAAATAAGAAAACAAGAGCAAAAAAGCAAGTGGTTACTTTAGGTACGTAAGTGGTTCTAGGACCGCCTTATACTCTTCGAAAATCAAATTCAAACCACGTCAGCGTCGCCTTACCGTACTCAAGTACAGCTTGCGGCTAGCTTCCTAGTTTGCTCTTTGATTTTCATTGAGTATTAACTTACAGGTCAAAATAAAAAGAAAATCACACCCCACACAAGTCCGCAAGCATAACCAACCAAGACATCCTTGGGATAATGGACACCACCTAGGACTCTTACTAGACCGAGGATAGCTGATAAGATCAACAATATAAAGCCTACAGATAGATTAGCATGTAAGCAAGCCATGGAGATAATGGTTGCTGAAAAGACATGACGACTAGGCATAGACTGACCAGGGCTATCTCTGTCTAGTAGCGGTGCAATTTCCCAAACTTCATAAGGCCTAGGAGCATTGATTTTCTTACGAAGAAGGGATAAAATCACAAAACCTGTAGCAGGTACAAACACATAGATCAAGACCTGTTCCCCAAGTCCTTCTTGGAAATAGCTGGTGGCCAACAAGGTTAAATAAACTATAGGCATGACTACTGTCATGAAGCGATTGAAAGTTCTTAACAAGCTCAGGAGAAAGGGTTTATTTTCAATGTTAGTAGCGATATGGTTATACCATTCTTGATAATTTTTCATATATTTTCTCATCACTTACTCAAATTTTACTTGCAGGGAAGCACTTGTCTTCTAGTATAGTGTAGAAAAAGAAGGCCGTCAAGCCTTCTTTTGCTTTATTCTTCCGCTTCATCTTCTGTAAATTGACTGTTATAGAGGTCAGCGTAGAAACCAGCTTGCTCCATTAGCTCATCATGATTTCCTTGCTCAATGATATTTCCATCTTTCATAACCAGAATCAAATCAGCATTACGGATGGTTGACAAGCGGTGGGCGATGACAAAGGAAGTTCTGCCCTCCATCAAACGATCCATAGCTTTCTGGATCAATTCCTCTGTACGGGTATCAACAGAAGAAGTCGCCTCATCTAAAATCAAGAGTGGCGCATCTTTCAGCAAAGCACGAGCGATGGTCAAGAGTTGTTTTTGTCCGACAGACAAGGTTACCGTGTCGTCCAAGACTGTATCGTAACCATCTGGTAGGGTCATAATAAAGTGGTGAATCCCTACAGCCTTGCTTGCTTCAATCACGCGCTCATCACTAATACCCTTTTGGTTATAGATGAGATTGTCTCGGATAGTACCTTCAAAGAGCCAAGTGTCCTGCAAGACCATTGAAAAGGCATCGTGTACTTCTGAGCGCTTCATAGCCTTGGTATCCACACCGTCGATACGGATACTTCCCTTATCAATCTCATAGAACTTCATCAAAAGATTGACAATGGTTGTCTTACCAGCCCCAGTCGGTCCTACAATGGCAACCTTTTGACCTGCATGAGCTGTCGCAGAAAAGTCATGGATAATCGTTCGCTCTGGTGTATAACCAAAGGAGACTTGATCAAAGACTACTTGACCTTTCATATCGCTCAATTGTCTTTCTTTATGGGATTCATCTTCCATTTCCTCTTCACCCAAGAATTCGAAGACACGTCCCATAGCTGCGCTAGCCTGCTGCAAACTAGTAATCCCTTGAGCGATTTGTGAAAGAGGCTGAGAAAAGATACGCACGTAAGCCATAAAGGCAACGATAATTCCGATACTAATCTGTCCATTCAGAGCCAAGGCTGCACCAACAATAATCACCAAGGCATAGCTAAAGTTCCCAATAAACATCATAATCGGCATCATAATTCCTGAAATAAATTGAGATTTCCAGATACTATCATACAGACTATTGTTTAATTTCGCAAACTCTTCTTTCGTACTCTCGATGGCATTGTAACTGGTCACCACATTATGGCCAGAGTACATTTCTTCCACATAACCATTTACAGCTGCCAAATCCTGTTGCTGACTCTTAAAAAATCCCTGTGATTTGCCCATAAAGACAGACACAAAAGCAAAACCAATGAGAGTTGAAACAACCGTCACCAAAGCTAAAATCCAGTTCATGCCAAACATGGTTACTAAGACCGCTACGACCAGTAAACTAGATGAGAGAACTGTTCCTAGACTTTGATTGAGGGACTGAGCTGCAGTGTCAACGTCATTGGTTACACGAGACAAGGTATCCCCTTGAGAGTGTCCATCAAAATATCTCAATGGTAGGCGATTAATTTTATCTGCAATCGCTGTTCTCAAACGCTCTGAAAAACGTTGAATGGCTGTTGTAAACAGAAAGGCCTGCAAATAATTTGATAGAAGCCCGATTACATAGATGACAGCCAAAAAACTACCAATGGCTGCAACCGCAGCGACATCCACACTTGTTTCTAGACCACTGGCAATAATATTAGTCATTTCCTTGATACGAGTTGGACCATATACAGTAATGATATTGGATAAGATTGTTGCTAAAAAGGCGATCAGAAGGGCAAACTGGAGACCTGCAAGATAGGGTTTACTCTGTTTCCAGAGAGACATTTTTTTATTTTCCATGTTCCAATTCCTCCTTCGATAATTGTGAATAGGCAATTTCTTGGTAAACTTCGTTGGTAGCTAGAAGTTCCTTGTGGGTGCCTTGTCCCACTACTTTTCCTTGATCCAAGACCAAAATCAAATCTGCATCCATAATCGTTGAAATACGCTGTGCGACGATAAGCTTGGTCATAGATTTTGTTTTCTCTGCTAGCTTTTGGCGTAGGACACGGTCTGTCTTGTAGTCCAAGGCTGAGAAGGAATCATCAAAGATGAGGATTTCTGGCTTCCGAGCCAAGGCACGCGCAATAGCCAGACGCTGTCTTTGTCCACCTGAGAAGTTGGTTCCTCCTTGGGCTACTTCTGACTCTAAGCCCGCTTCCTTGTCTTCGATAAAGTTCTTAGATTGGGCCAATTCCAAGGCTTGCCACATAGCTTGTTCATTAAGTGGTGTTTCTTGACTGCGTCCAAAGTCTAGATTGCCCTTGACATCACCTGAAAAGAGAACCGCTTTCTGAGGAATATATCCGACCTTATTACGCAAATCTTCTAAGGCATAGTCTTGAACATTGACACCATCCACCAGAATTTCTCCTTCTGACACATCGTAGAAACGTGGAATCAGATTGACCAGAGTTGACTTACCAGAACCAGTTGAGCCGATAAAGGCCACTGTTTGACCAGCTTCTGCTCTAAAGCTAACATGCTCGATAACTGCCTCCGAATTTGCCGCATAGCGGAAGGTCACATCCTTAAACTCGACCTGACCGTTGAGATTTTCATCAGCCAACTGCACTTGAGCAGGATTTTGGATAGAAGAATGCAAATCTAGAACCTGATTAATCCGCTTAGCAGAGACCATAGTTCGAGGAAGAACGATGAAGAGCGCCCCCATGAGAAGGAAGCCCATAACAACCTGCATGGCATAAGACATGAAAACAACCATGTCACTAAAGAGAGGCAGACGCGCTATCGGAGCAGCGTCGTTAATCACATAGGCCCCAATCCAGTAAATCGCCACACTCAAACCACTTGAAATCCCCATCATGATAGGGTTCAAAATAGCCATAAGACGGTTGACAAACAAATTCAAGCGTGTCAATTCATCATTTGCTGCTGCAAATTTTTCATTTTGGTATTCTTCAGCATTGTAGGCACGAACGACGCGAATACCTGTTAAACTCTCACGAGTAATACTGTTCAGTTTATCAGTCAGACTTTGAATCAAGGACTGTTTTGGAAAGGCTAACGTCATCAAAACGGTCGTCATCAAAACATTAACAATCACTGCCACAAGTACGGCCCAGAGCCAGTATTCTGAATGTCCTAAAATCTTCCCGATAGCCCAGATAGCCATAATCGGACCACGCGTCACCACTTGCAAGCCCATGGTAATCAACATCTGAACCTGAGTTATGTCATTGGTAGTACGGGTTAAAAGACTGGGAATAGAGAATTTCTTAATCTCTGTCTGCGAGTAGTCTAAAACTCGGTTAAAAATATCACTTCTTAGCCTACTAGTATAAGAGGCAGCCACTCTGGACGCAAAAAATCCAACTGCAACTGCGGACAAGAAGGCCAGAAAGGACATTCCCACCATCATACTTGCTGGTTGCCACAACTCATCTAAGTTGGTACCCTGAGTTCCTAGTAAATCAGTGATTTTAGAAATATAGGTCGGCACTTCCAACTCCAGATAGACCGAAAAGCAGGTAAAGAGAATGGCTAGTAAAATCATTCCCCATTCTTTTCCACTAATTCGTTTGGCTAATTTCTTCATTATCTCCTCCTATTCTCTTGATATTTTCCTGTAGTTGAGCAAGGACTTTCTCAAAAATCAGTAATTCATCTTCATCAATGTCTTCCATCAACTGCTTGTCTATGCGTTCAAAGAAGGCCTTAACCTGCTGCATTTGAGAACGTGCTTTGTCCGTCAAACGAACAAATTTTGCCCGCTTATCAACAGGACTCGCCTCCAATTCCACCAAACCATTTTGCACCATACGCTTGACCAAATTACTAGCAACAGACTTGGTAATATTGAGTTCCTGCTCGATATCTTTAATCAAGACCAAGTCTTGGTTTTTCTCACGATTATCCAAAAAACGCACAACCTGACCTTGAGGCCCACCCATAAATTCAATACCACAACGCTTGGCTTCCTTTTGCACCATCAGGTGAATCTGATGACCAAAACGCTTAAAGACTAACATCGGTTTATCCATACTAACTCCTTTCTAACTATCACATTTAGTTCTCCTAGGAACTAAATAAGTTTTCATGAGAACTATTTTACTACTTTGAAAAGAGATGTCAAGAAAAAAGTTTCCTAGAGAACTATTTTCTTGATTGAAAAAATCCCAAGTGAGTTTTTCACTTAGGATCATGTTTTTTAGGTTAAATTAGAATCCGTCTACGTTTGTGTAGATTTTTTGTACGTCTTCGTCGTCTTCAAGAACGCTGTAAAGTTTTTCAAAGGTTTCAAGGTCATCGCCTGACAATTCCACTTCTGACTGAGGAATCATTTCCAATTCAGTCACTTGGAATTCTTCGATACCTGACTCACGAAGGGCAACGATAGCCTTGTGAAGGTCAGTTGGAGCTGTGTAAACTGTGATTGTACTTTCTTCTGCTTCTACATCATCCACATCCACATCTGCTTCTAACAATTGCTCAAAGACTGCATCGGCATCTTCACCTGCAAATACGATAACTCCCTTGTTGTCAAAGAGGTATGAAACCGAACCTGAAGCACCCATGTTTCCGCCATTTTTACCAAAAGCTGCACGAACATTAGCTGCTGTACGGTTGACATTTGAAGTCAAAGTATCAACAATCAGCATAGAACCATTTGGTCCAAAACCTTCGTAACGTCCTTCTGTAAAGGTTTCGTCTGTGTTTCCTTTAGCCTTGTCCAAAGCCTTATCGATAACGTGTTTTGGCACTTGGGCTTGTTTAGCACGGTCGATAACGAATTTCAAAGCTGAGTTTGATTCTGGATCTGGATCACCTTTTTTAGCTGCTACATAGATTTCTACACCAAATTTTGCATATACTTTAGAGTTAGCTCCATCTTTAGCCGTTTTCTTGGCTACGATATTGGCCCATTTACGTCCCATTAGGAATCTCCTTTTTTCACATTTTAATCTTTCTTATTATAACACAAGTTTTTTCGATTTTCACTAGAGGAAATGGATTTTATTCAGCAAATCGAGCTATGATGACACTTTTGTTGCCAAGATGACCTTACCTTCTTTTATCAAGGGGTGACGGAATAATGAGAAGTACAGTTGAACTGTCATGGCAACCCAGATTAGGGGTTCGCAAAGAATAACTCCTCTATAGCCTGCCCAAGGGATAATCATGACCACAAAAGCGATTTTCCCGATTAGTTCGATAAAGCTAGAAACCAGAGGAAGGATCTTTTGCCCCAAACCCTGCAAACAATTGCGATAAATCAACAAGAGACTCAAAATAGGATAAAAGGCTGAACTGATTTGCAAGTACAGACTGCCATTTTCTACCAAGTAGCTATCCGTCGAACTAGCCAAGAAGGAAACCAAGGCTGGACTGGCAAAAAAGAGGAAGACACAAACAAAAATTGCCCAGGACATACTTAGACGACTGCCGATTCGAAGACCTTGAACAATGCGGTCAGGGCGCTTAGCTCCTAGATTCTGCGAAGCAAAGGTCGTCATAGATGCAGAAATAGCGGTCATAGGAAGAAGGGCGAAGGCCATAATGCGTCGAGCTGCCGTCTGGGTACTAATAATCACTGCACCAAAAGTATTAACAGAAGACTGTAAAATCACACTGCCGATAGATACAATCGAACTCATCAAGCCCATAGCCAAACCTTGCTCCAAGAGATCAGCGTACAAGGTCTTCTTCCATTTGAAATGTTTGAGTTGAGGCAAAAGTTCTGGCACACTCTTGCGGATATAGTAAAAGCAGAGAACCGCTGATAAACCTTGCGAAATAATGGTAGCAAGTCCCGCGGATTGAACTCCCAGATGCAATTGTGTAATGAAATAGAGATCCAGAACCACATTAACCAAGGCAGAAAAAATCAAAAATCCAAGGGCAGATAAACTGTCCCCAATAGACCGCAACAAGCCTGCAAAAAGATTATAAGCAAAGCTGACACCAACACAGGTCACAATCATAGAAATATATTGATAGGACTGGGGGAGTATCTAAATATTGCAAGAGTGGATACAGACCGACAAATCCCAGTAACATCACTACAATACTCAAAAGAGCACCTAAAATCCAGGTGGCTGCTACCGCTTCCTTGATTTTGGTGAAATTCCTAGCCCCATAATAGCGGGCAATGACAATCCCCATTCCATTACCAACACCAAGCGTAAAGCCTATAATCAGGTCAAAAATCGCTGTCGTCGCTCCTACTGCAGCCAAGGATTCTTGACCCAGAAAACGCCCAACAATCAAGACATCAGCAGTATTATAGAGCTGTTGGAAAATATTGGACAGCAAGATTGGGAAGGCAAAACTCAAGAGCGAGGGGAGAATAGGACCATGAATCAGGTCCACTGTTCGTTTTTTATTCATAAGGCTATTATATCAGCTTTCTAGAGGAGCGACAAGAAACAGCAAACTATGCGCGAGCTTAAGACCAGAACTAGGCAACGAAAAAGCAGCGGATTTCTCCACTACTTTAACAACTTATTCTTCAATTTCGATTTCAAGCTCATCGCCTAGATCAAGAGTTACTTCTTCATTCACAGAGTCTACTTGAGTTGCTTCTTCTTTTTTGCTTTCAGCAGCTTCTTCTCCATCAATCAAACCAAATTGAACACGGACTTGATGGTCAATTTCATCAAAGACTTCTGGGTGATCTGCCAAGTATTTCTTAGCATTTTCAGAACCCTGCCCGATTTTCTCATCCTTGTAAGAGTACCAAGCTCCTGCTTTTTTGATGATATCCAAATCGCTTGCGATCTTCAAGAGTTCACCAGTCTTAGAAATCCCTTCTCCGTACATGATTTCAACGAAAGCTTCTTTAAATGGTGGAGCCACCTTGTTTTTCACGACCTTAATCTTGGTTTCCTTACCGACATTGGTATCTTTTTGGTCACCAGTTCCCTTGATTTGTGTGCTTCCACGAACATCCAAACGCACTGAAGCATAGAATTTTAGAGCACGTCCACCAGGAGTTGTTTCTGGATTTCCAAACATGACTCCAACTTTTTCACGCAATTGGTTGATGAAGATGGCAATTGTTTTGGTTTTATTGATAGAAGCACCAAGTTTACGCATGGCCTGACTCATCATACGAGCCTGCAAACCAACGTGGCTGTCTCCGATATCTCCATCAATTTCCGCACGAGGTACGAGGGCCGCAACTGAGTCGACTACGACAAGGTCTACAGCACCTGAGTCAATCAATTTTCCTGCAATCTCAAGACCTTGCTCTCCTGAGTCTGGTTGAGACAAGAGTAATTCGTCAATGTTGACCCCAAGAGCCGCAGCATAAGCTGGATCAAGGGCATGCTCCGCATCGATAAAGGCTGCAATCCCACCTTCTTTTTGCGCTTGTGCAACTGCATGAAGGGCAACTGTTGTCTTACCAGATGACTCTGGCCCATAGATTTCAATGATACGTCCCTTAGGATAACCACCTGAACCAAGAGCAATATCGAGAGCCAAGGAACCTGAGCTCATCACTTGCACTTTTTGCTCGGCACGTTCACCCAAACGCATGATTGAACCCTTACCAAAGTCTTTCTCAATCAATTTAAGAGCGTCATTCAAGGCTTTTTCACGTTCTGCCCCAAATTTTTTTGAAATTTCTTCTAATTTTTTTGGTTTTTTCGCCATTCTATTCTCCTACATTCTAATGGTCCTCAGACCTATCTACTATTATATCAAAAGTTAGTCACTTAATAAAGCCTTGCGAACTAGGTTAAAGGCATGCATAAGCGCAATATGACGTACGTCTGCTCGACTTCTGCCTCCAATATTTACCTTGATAACCTCAGTTCCTTGCTCTTGCGCCAAGCCTATGAAGACTGTCCCAGCTGGGTGCCCTTCTAGACTATCTGGTCCTGCCACTCCAGTCAAACCAAGGCCAAAATCAGACTGGGTCTTGCTTCGTGCCTGCTGAGCCATCTTCTGGGCTGTAAATGCAGACACCACACCATGTTCTTCCAAATCCTGGGCAGGAATATCTAACATCTTTGATTTTTCCTCCAAGCTATAGGTCACGAAACCACCCTTAAATATACTTGAAGCTCCTGAAAAATCAGCCACGGTTGCTTGGAAAAGCCCTGCCGTCAAACTCTCTGCAGCCGTGATGGTTTTCCCTTGCTTTTTCAGTTCTTCTACTACAATGCTGGCCAAGCTAGACTCTTCCCCATAACCATAACAAAGTTCTCGTAAAGAAAGGCCTTCAAAAGTCTGGTAGTCCAAGATTTGATTTTCCAAAATATCCAGCGCTTGATTCGCCTCTTCTTGACTGCTAGCTTTTGTTGACAGACGTAGAGTTACCTCTCCTGTCTTTGCATAAGGTGCCAAGGTCGGATCGGTCTGATTATCAATTAAATCAGCCAAAATGGTCACCAACTGACTTTCGCCAATCCCAAAAAAACGAAGAACTCGGGAATACAGCTTGCTCCCTGTCATCAACTTGGGTAGAAGTTGGTTTAATACCATGGGTTTCAATTCACTTGGTGGACCAGGAAGGACGACATAGGTCACTCCATCGGCTTCTAATATTCCTCCCACAGCCAGTCCTGTTTCGTTGGGCAGTGGAGTCGCTCCTTCTACAAGTTGAGCTTGTCTTTCATTATTCGGTGTTCGAGCATAGTCTGGTCTCTGGGCAAAAAAGACGTCCAACTTCGTCTGCGCCTGAGGATCGAAGACTAATTCTTTCCCTAAAAATTTAGCCAACGTTTGTTTGGTTAGGTCATCCTCAGTCGGTCCCAAACCACCTGTCAAAATCACCAAACTGCTACGTTGACTGGCAATCTCAAGCAAAGACAAGAGACGAGCTTCATTGTCTCCTACAGCCGTCTGAAAATATACATCTACCCCAATCTCTGCTAGTTTTTCCGATAAAAACTGAGCATTGGTGTTGACAATCTGTCCTGTCAAAATCTCTGTTCCAACAGCAATAATTTCTGCTTTCATGTTTCCTCCTACCTATCTATTCGTATTTTTTTGAAAAAATCGCAGGAAATTTCCCACGATTGATTTTTTATTTGTATCAAAAAACAAACTATTCTACTTCATTTGTTACAAAGACGCCTTGTTGTTGATTATCCCCATTATCAACAGGTACCCGTCCAAACAAATCTTCAAATAAGACGACATTTGTTTCAAGCTGAGTGACTTCTTCTTGTCCCAAAGAACGTCGCAATATATTCTGCATTTCCAACATATGCTCTCTAGAAACAATCTGGTAAGAAATACCTTGCAACATCTCTCCCTCACCCTTCAACTGTTGTGATTCAATGGTTTTAAATGAATCTTTATAACCCAACAAGTTCGGAATACTTTTTGCAGATAAATCAATATTAGTCTGCATATTGGTACTTAGAGCTTTTAAGATAGACTGATAGTGACTGACACTATCCAAACTAAGAACTTTTTCAACAACTTTTTGAATGACTTCACGCTGACGCTTCTGACGTCCGTAGTCTCCTTCTGGATCTTGATATCGCATGCGTGAATAAACAAGCGCTTCCTCTCCATTTATTTTCTGTTCTCCAACGCCAATAGAAATGGTGTTAAATTCTTCTTGGTCACTGATAGAAATCGGGGAACCTAGCGTGTTATTGACGGTAATGCCACCTACTGCATCGACTAATTGTTGCAATCCTTGCATGTTGACCATAATATAGCGATCGATATGGATATTCATCATCTGTTGAATCGTTGAAATAGCTAGTTCCGCACCACCACCAGCATAGGCAGCGTTTAACTTCGCTTCTTCAATACGACCATCTTTATGCTGAATTTTAGTCAGGATATCACGTTCCAAACTCAACATCATGGTCTTCTTTGTGTGAGGATTGACGGTCAGCAAAATCATACTGTCACTATTTCCAGCCCACTGATCCGTACGTTCCACATTCCCAGTATCAACTCCCATCAACAGAATGGTCATGGGTTCAGTTGCTTCGATAACCTTGGTTTCTTCCCCAATCTTTTTATAGGTTTTTGATAAGGTTTGTGTACCTTGCTGATAAATGGTATAAGCAAAGACACCCACACCCAAAACTGTCACAGCTAGAAAAGCTAGCACCATTCCAATAATTTTTTTAACCATATTTCTACTAATCTATCAGTTTACCCATCAAGTAAACATCAATAAATTTCCCTTCTTCTATATATGCCCCACGCTCTTGGCGACCTTCAATTACAAAGCCATGCTTTTGATAAAGATGGACTGCAGCTTGATTACGAGTTTGGACAGTCAGTTGGAGACGACGCAGAATGCCACTTGCTTGTGCCCACTCTATCGCTTCTTCTAGCAAAAAACTTCCCAATCCATTATTCCAATATCTTTTTCCAATCACAATGAAGAGATCTCCAATATGGCGAACTCTCTGGCGCTGGTCAGCTGTAATATTTACAATACCAGCAATTTTATCATTCAGTAAGGCCAGTAAAGTGATTTGATTTTCCGAGTGAGCCTGTTTATCCAAAAATAACTCCATCTCAGTATCTGTCATCAAAATACCATCCCTGTCTAGACTGGTAAAATCTGTTTCTACACTGACACGATTTAAAAATGATACTAAGGCAGCTGCATCTTTAGACTCTGCTTCTCTAATGAGCAACTCATACTCCATGTTGAAGCTCCTCTAAGAGTTTTTCTGCACGCAAACCCTTGGCTTGGAAGTTTAATCTGCGACCATCTTCCTCTTTTAGAATTTCCAATTCTAAATAAGTATCTGGCAAGGCATCACCTAAAAGATTCCCCCACTCGATGACAGTCACTCCACCACCAAAGAGAAATTCATCCAAGTCAATAGAATCAGCATCCCCCTCGATACGATAAACATCTAAATGGTAAAGTGGAAGACGACCTTCGTACTCTCTCACGATAGTATAAGTTGGACTCTTAATCATCTGAGAAATCTGTAATCCCTTAGCAAGGCCTTTTGTAAAGGTTGTTTTACCTGCACCCAGCTCTCCAGTTAAGATTAAAACATCATTCTTTTCTAATAAATGGCCCAAACGCTCCCCTAAGGATTGTAGCTCTTCTTCATTTTTTGTGTACATACCTCTATTATACCAAAAAGTTATTCTTTGTCGAGATATTATCTGTGAAGTCCAGATTATGAATTATGAGACTTGGGCTGGTTCTTGTTCTGATTTTAAAATAGGAACAGTAAAAAGAGAACTAATAATATATCTCTCATCAAATGGCTATAAAATGAAACTTCCCAACGAATAACTTTTGGCACCAACAATCCTAGAAAAAACATTCCCAAGGCAATATAAAATGTCATGGATAATATTGACCAAGGATTTTTGAGAACGATTAAAATAGCTAGTCCACTGATAAAACAGACTTGCTTTTTACCCAAAATCTTTTTCAAGGCATATAGATACTTCTGAATCGGCAGAAAGACTAACAAATCAATACCGAATAAGAAAAAGAAACTCGGTAGAAAGACTTCCACAAACTCTTCACCAGTTGCCCCTCCCTTAAGAACATATTCTATGATAATTAAAGCTAAACCTAAAACATTTACCAATAGCAACAGAGTATACAAGAGTTGTTTCTTATCTTCTTTAAAAACTGAATAATATTGATTTTGTTGTCCTTTATAGTAGTTTAGTCCTGCCCCAATACTCGCAAGTAGCAACATACCCACTAAATAATAAAAGCAGTTTTGATTTAACATCAAGGACCAAGTCGATAAACTTAAACAAGAACAGCCACCAAGTCCAAAAACCGTCAGTAATAACAAAACTTGAATTTGCTTTTTCATTCTTTCCATCATTTTCCCTCCCTTACTTGCTCTTATTATATGCTAGAAATCCTCACTTTTGCTAGAATATTTCTCAACTGTCAGTTTTCTACTCTAAAACGCAAAAAAAGTTTGATGCAAGCAACCCTTACATCAAACTTTTTGCTATTTCCCCTCAAACCAAAGAGCAATTTCTCGCTTAGCTGACTCTTCTGAATCTGAACCATGTACAACATTTTGGATAACCTCATTTTCTCCAGCAGCTTTTGCAAAATCACCTCGAATAGTTCCTGGTAAAGCTTCTTCTGGACGAGTTGCCCCCATCATGGTCCGCCAAGTTTCGATTACTTTGGGACCAGAGATAACGCCTACAAGAATCGGTCCTGAAGTCATGAATTCACGAATCGGTGGGTAAAAACTCTGACCAACCAAGTCCTGATAGTGCTGGTCAATCAACTCTTCTGAAACCTGTGAACGCAACTCCAATTTTTCGATTGTAAAGCCACGCTGTTCGATGCGTTTCAACACTTCACCTACTAATCCTCTTTTTACACCATCTGGTTTAATGATAAAGAATGTTTGTTCCATACTTGTCTCCTTTGTCAGATTCTTTCTTTTATTTTACCACATTCCATGAAAAAATGGAGAAAGTTTTCAGAAAAGAGAAAGAGAACCCGAAGGCTCTCTCATTCTCTTCTATTCTACTGTTTCTTCCACAGTTTCAACGGCAGTATCCACAACTACTTCTGTTGTTTCTTCATTTCCTTCTTCCTCTACTGGAGGGTTAAGGTATTCTTCTTCGTTGATAGCATGTGGTTCAAGGTTACGGTAACGAGCCATACCAGTACCTGCTGGGATGATTTTACCAATGATAACATTTTCTTTAAGTCCAAGGAGATGGTCTTTCTTACCACGGATAGCCGCGTCAGTAAGGACACGAGTTGTTTCCTGGAAGGAAGCTGCTGACAAGAAACTGTTTGTTTCAAGTGAGGCTTTGGTAATTCCCATAAGAACTGGGCGACCTGTAGCTGGAACTCCACCTGCGATAAGGACATCTTTGTTAGCATCTGTAAAGTCATTGATATCCATGAGGGTACCCATGAGAAGGTCTGTGTCACCTGGATCCATGACACGGACTTTACGAATCATTTGACGAACCATTACCTCGATGTGTTTGTCACCGATTTCTACCCCTTGGCTACGGTAAACTTTTTGTACTTCACCGAGAAGGTAAGTTTCAACTGACAAGACATCACGAACTGCAAGGAGACGTTTTGGTTGGATAGAACCTTCTGTCAGAGCAGCACCACGCGCTACTTGGTCCCCAACTTCAACACGCATACGAGCTGTAAATGGAACGACGTACTCGCCTTCACCAGTTTCACCCTTAACAAAAACTTTCTTAGTACGAGTTGATGCATCTTCTTCGATAGCTGTAACTTGTCCTTTAACCTCTGTGATAACCGCTTCCCCTTTAGGATTGCGGGCTTCAAAGATTTCTTGGACACGAGGAAGACCCTGAGTGATATCGGTATTTGAGGCAACCCCACCCGTGTGGAAGGTACGCATTGTAAGCTGTGTACCAGGTTCCCCGATAGATTGGGCAGCGATTGTACCAACTGCTTCACCAACTTCAACCGCATCACCAGTTGCCAAGTTGATACCGTAACAGTGACGGCAGACACCGTGACGAGTGTTACATGTAAATACAGAGCGGATAGTCACTTCTTCCACACCAGCATTGACAATTTCACGCGCCTTGTCTTCTGTGATCAACTCATTTGGACCAATGATAACTGCACCAGTTTCTGGATGTTTAACAGTTTTCTTAGTGTAACGACCGTTGAGACGTTCTTCAAGAGACTCGATCATCTCTTTTCCTTCTGCGATAGAACGAATCAAGAGACCACGGTCTGTTCCACAGTCGTCCTCACGGATGATAACGTCTTGGGCAACGTCAACCAAACGACGAGTCAAGTAACCTGAGTCGGCTGTCTTAAGGGCCGTATCGGTCATACCTTTACGCGCACCGTGAGTTGAGAAGAACATTTCGAGTACTGACAAACCTTCGCGGAAGTTTGAAAGGATTGGCAATTCCATGATACGTCCGTTCGGAGCAGCCATCAGACCACGCATACCTGCAAGCTGTGAGAAGTTTGAGATATTACCACGGGCTCCAGAGTCCATCATCATAACGATTGGGTTCTTAGGATCTTGGTTGGCAATCAAGCGTTTCTCTAGTTTTTCACGGGCAGCACGCCATTCAGCTGTAACGGCATTGTAACGCTCGTCGTCTGTAATCATACCACGACGGAATTGTTTGGTGATTTGTTCTACACGTTTGTGTGATTCTTCAATGATTTCAGCCTTGTCATCAACGACTGGGATATCGGCAATACCCACTGTCAATCCTGCGAGAGTTGAGTGGTGGTAACCGAGGTTCTTCATGCGGTCAAGTAAGGCAGAAGTTTCTGTCGTACGGAAACGTTTGAAGATTTCAGCGATGATATTTCCAAGGTTTTTCTTCTTGAATGGAGGGTTGAGTTCAAGTTTGCTGATTGCTTCCTTGATATCTCCACCAAGTGGCAAGAAGTATTTAGCTGGAACGCCTTCTGTCAAGTTGGCATTGTTTGGTTCTTGCAAGTATGGTAGACCCTCTGGCATGATATCGTTGAAAAGGATTTTACCAACTGTTGTAAGCAAGACCTTGTGTTTTTGCTCTTCTGTCCACGGTTTGTTGAGACTGTCAGTTGCAATCCCTACACGTGAATGAAGGTGAACGTAACCATTACGGTAAGCCATGACAGCTTCGTCACGGTCCTTGAAGACCATTCCTTCACCTTCACGACCAGCTTCTTCCATGGTCAAGTAGTAGTTACCCAAAACCATATCCTGAGATGGAGTAACAACTGGTTTACCATCTTTCGGGTTCAAGATGTGCTCAGCAGCTAGCATGAGGATACGAGCTTCTGCTTGAGCTTCTTCTGAAAGCGGTACGTGGATGGCCATTTGGTCCCCGTCAAAGTCGGCATTGTAGGCTTCACAGACAAGTGGGTGCAAGCGAAGGGCCTTACCATCAATCAAGACTGGCTCGAAGGCTTGGATACCCAAACGGTGAAGGGTCGGTGCGCGGTTCAAAAGCACTGGGTGTTCTTTAATCACTTCTTCAAGGATATCCCAGATACGCTCATCTCCACGTTCGACCAAGCGTTTAGCTGCTTTCACGTTTTGCACGATGTCACGAGCGACAATTTCACGCATGACGAATGGTTTAAAGAGCTCGATCGCCATTTCACGTGGCACACCACATTGGTACATCTTAAGTGTTGGACCAACGGCGATAACGGAACGTCCTGAGAAGTCAACACGTTTACCCAGCAAGTTTTGACGGAAGCGTCCTTGTTTACCTTTAAGCATGTGGCTCAATGATTTCAATGGACGGCTACCTGGTCCTGTGATTGGACGACCACGACGACCATTGTCAATCAAAGCGTCAACTGCTTCTTGAAGCATACGCTTCTCATTTTGAACGATAATACCTGGTGCATTCAACTCAAGCAAACGAGCCAAACGGTTATTACGGTTGATAACACGGCGGTAAAGGTCGTTCAAGTCAGATGAGGCAAAACGGCCACCATCCAACTGCAACATTGGACGGAGATCTGGCGGAATAACCGGAAGGATGTTTAGAATCATCCATTCAGGTTTGTTTCCAGATTTGTAAAAGGCATCCAAAACATCCAAACGACGGATAGCTTTGACACGTTTTTGTCCAGTAGCTGTTTTTAACTCTTCTTTGAGTTCAGCAATTTCTTTTTCAAGATCTACTTGTTTCAAAAGGTCTTGGATGGCTTCAGCACCCATCTTGGCAACGAATGATCCATATCCATACTCACGCAAGCGCTCACGGTATTCGCGCTCTGTCATGATAGACTTGTGCTCAAATGGTGTGTCCTTAGGATCAATCACCACATAAGCCGCAAAGTAGATAACTTCCTCGAGGGCACGAGGGCTCATATCAAGGGTCAAGCCCATACGGCTTGGAATTCCCTTGAAGTACCAGATGTGAGATACAGGAGCTTTCAACTCGATGTGCCCCATACGCTCACGACGAACTTTTGTACGCGTTACTTCAACCCCACAACGGTCACAAACAATCCCTCTGTAACGAATACGTTTGTACTTACCACAAGCACATTCCCAGTCTTTTGTAGGACCAAAGATAACTTCATCAAAGAGTCCTTCACGTTCTGGTTTCAAGGTACGGTAATTGATTGTTTCAGGTTTTTTGACTTCTCCATAAGACCATGAACGGACTTTACTTGGAGAAGCTAGGGTGATTTGCATACTTTTAAAACGATTTACATCAACCACTATTTCTTCCCTTTCTATTCTAAGTGAACTGCTTATTCTTGTTCAGCAGCTTCTTCTGTTGCTTCCGCTTTTGTTGCTTTCTCAGCTTCTTCAGCTTCAAAAGCTGCTTTAGCCTCTTGGGCTGCTTTTTCGCGGGCTTTTTCAAGGTCATCTACGTGGATGACATCTTCGTCCATTCCTTCATCCAAGTCGCGAAGTTCCACTTCTTGGTCATCTTCGTCTAGGACACGCATGTCAAGACCAAGAGATTGCAATTCTTTGACAAGAACTCGGAAGGATTCTGGAACACCTGGTTTTGGAATTGGTTTTCCTTTTGTAATA
This sequence comes from Streptococcus mitis, assembly GCF_003944325.1. Classification (GTDB taxonomy): domain Bacteria; phylum Bacillota; class Bacilli; order Lactobacillales; family Streptococcaceae; genus Streptococcus; species Streptococcus mitis_CW. The sequence goes on from NZ_RJPX01000019.1 coordinate 19,053, forward strand.
GCTTCATAAGCTTTCAAACGTCCGTTAATATCGTCAGACTTGTAAGTCAAGATTTCTTGAAGGACATTTGACGCACCGTAAGCTTCAAGAGCCCAAACCTCCATCTCACCGAAACGTTGTCCACCAAACTGAGCTTTACCTCCGAGTGGTTGTTGGGTAACAGTTGAGTAAGGTCCGACTGAACGCGCGTGCAATTTATCGTCAACCATGTGGTGGAGTTTGATCATGTACATGACTCCGACAGAAACACGGTTATCAAACGGTTCCCCAGTACGTCCATCGTAAAGGATTGTTTTAGCATCGCTATCCATACCAGCTTCTTTAACAGTTGACCAAAGGTCTTCAGAACTTGCTCCGTCAAAGACTGGTGTTGCGATGTGAATACCAAGAGTACGAGCAGCCATACCAAGGTGAAGCTCCATAACCTGACCGATATTCATACGTGATGGCACCCCAAGTGGGTTCAACATGATATCGACTGGAGTTCCATCTGGGAGGTAAGGCATGTCTTCTACAGGAACGATACGAGAGACAACCCCTTTGTTTCCGTGACGTCCGGCCATCTTATCTCCGACCTTGATCTTACGTTTCTGAGCGATATAGACGCGAACCAGCATGTTAACGCCTGATTGCAGCTCATCTCCATTTGCACGGGTAAAGATCTTAACATCACGAACGACACCATCGGCACCGTGTGGTACACGAAGAGAAGTGTCACGTACTTCACGAGACTTGTCTCCGAAGATAGCATGCAAGAGACGTTCTTCAGCTGAAAGGTCTTTCTCACCCTTAGGTGTTACCTTACCTACAAGGATGTCACCTTCTTTAACCTCAGCACCGATACGGATAATCCCCATTTCGTCAAGGTCTTTAAGGGCATCTTCACCAACGTTTGGAATTTCACGAGTAATTTCTTCAGGTCCAAGCTTTGTATCGCGTGTTTCTGATTCGTATTCTTCAAGGTGAACAGATGTGTAGACATCGTCTTTCACCAAGCGTTCGCTCATGATAACAGCATCCTCGAAGTTGTAACCTTCCCAAGTCATGTAGGCAACGATTGGGTTTTGTCCAAGCGCCATTTCTCCATTTTCCATAGAAGGCCCGTCAGCGATGAAATCGCCTTTTTCAACGACATCGCCAACTTTTACGAGAGTGCGTTGGTTGTAAGCAGTACCTGAGTTTGAACGACGGAATTTTTGGATGTGGTAAACGTCCAATGAACCATCTTCACGACGAACTTCTACCTTGTCAGCATCTGCATAGGTAACTTTACCGTCATACTGAGCAATCACAGCCGCTCCAGAGTCGTGGGCTGCTTGGTATTCCATACCAGTACCAACGTAAGGTGCTTTAGGATTAATCAATGGCACAGCCTGACGTTGCATGTTGGCTCCCATGAGGGCACGGTTAGAGTCATCGTTTTCCAAGAAAGGAATACATGCTGTCGCAACGGCAACTACCTGTTTTGGTGATACGTCCATATAGTCAACAACATTAGCTGGATACTCTTGGTTGACCCCTTGGTGACGTCCCATGACAACTTTCTCAGCAAATGTTCCATCTTCATTCAGACGAGAGTTAGCCTGTGCTACAGTAAATTCATCTTCTTCATCGGCTGTCAACCAAACGATTTCGTTGGTAACAACACCTGTTTCACGGTCAACCTTACGGTATGGTGTTTGAACAAAACCATATTTGTTCAAGTGTCCGTAAGATGACAAGTTATTAATCAAACCAATGTTAGGTCCTTCAGGTGTCTCGATTGGACACATACGACCGTAGTGAGTGTAGTGCACGTCACGCACTTCATATCCAGCACGGTCACGTGTCAAACCACCAGGTCCTAAGGCTGACAAACGGCGTTTGTGAGACAACTCAGAAAGCGGATTGTGTTGGTCCATGAACTGTGACAACTGTGATGAACCAAAGAATTCTTTAACTGCTGCTGTTACAGGACGGATATTGATAATTTGTTGTGGTGTCAAGACTTCGTTGTCTTGAACAGACATACGTTCACGGACATTACGCTCCATACGAGAAAGTCCAAGACGTACTTGGTTAGCAAGCAATTCACCAACCGCACGGATACGACGGTTTCCAAGGTGGTCGATATCATCTACTCGGCCAAGTCCCTCAGCCAAGTTGAGGAAGTAGCTCATCTCAGCAAGAATATCTGCAGGAGTGACGATACGAACCTTGTCATCTGGGTTAGCATTACCAATGATCGTTACAACACGATCTGGATCCGTTGGTGCAACAACCTTGAATTTTTGAAGAACAACTGGCTCAGTCACAACAGCTGCATCATTTGGAATGTAAACAATCTTGTTCAAATCACCATCCAAATGGCTTTCGATGCTTTCAATCACACTACGAGTCATGATTGTCCCAGCTTCTACCAAGATTTCACCTGTTTCAGGGTCTACCAATGGTTCCGCAATGGTTTGGTTGAGCAAGCGTGTTTTAACATTGAGTTTTTTATTGATCTTGTAACGACCAACTGCTGCCAAGTCATAGCGACGTGGATCAAAGAAACGAGCTACAAGCAAGCTACGTGAGCTTTCAGCAGTCTTAGGTTCACCTGGACGAAGGCGTTCGTAAATTTCTTTCAAAGCTTCGTCTGTACGAGAGTCCATTGGATTCTTGTGGATATCTTTTTCAACAGTATTGCGAACCAATTCGCTGTCACCAAAGATATCAAAGATTTCATCATCTCCTGAGAAACCAAGGGCACGAACCAAGGTCGTAAATGGAATCTTACGAGTACGGTCGATACGAGTGTAGGCGATATCTTTTGAGTCGCTTTCAAGTTCCAACCAAGCTCCACGGTTAGGGATAACAGTTGAACCGTAGCCCACTTTACCATTTTTATCAACTTTATCGTTAAAGTAAACGCCTGGTGAGCGGACCAACTGAGATACGATAATACGTTCACCACCATTGATGATGAAAGTACCCATTTCTGTCATAATTGGGAAATCACCAAAGAAAACTTCTTGAGTTTTGATTTCGCCTGTTTCTTTATTGATCAAGCGGAAGGTTACAAAAATTGGTGCTGAGTAGCTAGCATCGTGTATACGAGCTTCTTCTAGCGTGTATTTTGGTTCCTTGATTTCATATCCAACAAATTCCAACTCCATTGTGTCTGTGAAGTTTGAAATTGGCAATACATCTTCAAATACTTCCTTCAGACCGTGGTCTAGGAAAGCTTTGAATGAATCAGTTTGAATTTCAATCAAATTTGGTAAGTCAAGAACTTCTTTGATTCTTGAAAAACTACGACGGGTACGATGTTTCCCGTATTGAACGTCATGTCCTGCCAAGATGATTCTCCTTTGTAAATAAGTTCCAAGCCTTATCAATCAGGCTTTTCTAATCGTCATATGGTTGTAAAACCCCTATCACCGTGTCCTCTTGATGAATTTTCAGAATCTTTAAGTCTCTGTTACAAACATACAAAATCCTGAAAAAAAGCACAAAAAGAGCAGTTAAATCTGACTTTTTCAGAAGATTTAACTGCTGTGAGCCTTGTCTGGACAATATTTCAGACAAAACCTACGACAAATGATTATTTATATTATACCCTATTTAGCTAGATTTTTCAAGGGGATTGACAATTTTTTGACAAAATCTTTTCCTATGAAAAATTGCATTCTACTATCACTTTTCAAACTTCATTTTCAGTTTGATAGTTTAAGAAAAATATAGTAAATTCAGATTTTCCTATTTTATCCTAGGCTATTTTTCTTGACTTTACTAGGTTTTTCTTTTAATATATATGTATAAATATATAGGGAGGTTTATTATGGATATTTTGCTTTCTGAAACAGAACAGAATTTGCTAGTGTTACTGGAAGAATTAATCAAGCACCATGATTGGATAGAACTTCCAGGCTTGGCTGAGAATCTGAATTTTTCAATCGAAGAATTGCAAGAACATCTTTCTAGGCTCGAGCAATTATTCCCAAATCTCCTGATTCAATCAACAAAAGAAGGCATTCAGTTGCAGTTTGACTTTCAAAACACCTTGGATCCCAAAATCGCCATCTTTGAACAATCTGCAACCTACTCTTTTTTGAACTGTCTATTTTTCAAAGAGGGACAATCACTTGAGCAAATATGTCAGGCACTTTCCACTAAGCCAGAGCAGATTGAGGAAATCATCCAGTATCTAAATACTAAACTCCCACAATATTATGACATCAAGGTCCAAATTTTCCATTTAGGCATGGAGGGAGCAGAAGAAGACATTCGCGCCTTTTATCTGGACTACTTTAGCCAAAGTTACAGTTTTCTTGGTTGGCCCTTCCCTTCTATTTCTGAAGAGGCACTCACTCAGCTGATTCAGCTATTTTTAAAGGCCCAACAAGTTTCACCCAACCTCAGTAGCTTACGGCAAATCAAATATACCTTGGCTATCAATCTAGAGCGATTCAATAAGGGACGTTTCATTGAAAATCCTAGTCCGCTCTTAACCAGTCATTACAGTTCCCTCATACAAATTCCCCAGTTTGAACAAGATATCAAAAAACTGGCTAAAAAACTCGATTTTGAAGCTACAAAGGAGACACTGGAACAGCTATTTTCAAACCCAATCAAATCTCATCAAATTACAAACAAGCCTAGTAATGGAGCTTTAGGAGACATTCATCAGATTCAAAAATCTTATCGTTTATTGAGTCAAATCTTAGAAGAGTTAGCTAAAGAATTTCATCTGCAGATTGAAAATCGCGAGGAATTGATTTGGCTCCTCCACTATACTGCCCAATCTGATTTCTTCCATCTACTCAGTGACCAGTCTCTTGACAAACAGAGATTCCTGATTTTAAGCAATTATCAAGCAGAATTTCCAAAACTATTTGAAGTAAGTCAACACAAATTCCAATCTTACCTTACTGAAATGGGACTCGAAAGTCACTCCATTAAGCTACAAGAACTTGTCTACACCTTTTCGATTCAAGGGCGACGTATTTTAGTCCAATTACTTCAAAAACTTCCCAAAATACGTGTTTTAGTCATTGGTCATCTGGATAGCCATCATGCACAAAACCTTATCGACACCCTAACTCACTACGGCAATAATCTCTATCTATTTGATTCTTGGGAAGAATCTGCTATTTCTTTCTCAAGTCTCAATCAAATCCCTCACGATATTGTGATCACTACCTTTCCTGTTTCCAATTGTCCGAAACCCATTATTTGTAGTCGGAATCTTTCTACTGCAGAACTATTTCACCACCTCCACCTGCTGGCTTCTCAAATTCATAAAGAAAGACTGGCTGAATCGTAACAAAATTTGTTACGATTTTTTCTTTTAGTTTAATTTTAGGAAAACGCTTGCATATTATTTTACTAAGTGCTATACTGATAAAGAAATTCATTTATAGGAGAATAATTATGAAAAGAACAACTTCTCAAACTGAGAAAAAAATGGTCTACAGCATCCGTTCCCTCAAGAATGGAACTGGTTCTGTCCTTATCGGCGCAAGCTTTGTCCTACTTGCCATGGCTACACCAACTATCTCAGCCAACGAAACCACAACAGCTAGTGCTGAAGCGACTAACACTATTACTCAACCTCTTACTGATACAGCACACATCGCTGGAAAGAACGAAAGCGATTTTTCTTCACCTAACAATGCAAACGCTTCCCTAGAGAAAACAGAAGAAAAACCTGCAACAGAGGCAACCACTCCTGCTGCAAGCCCAGCCGATTCAGCACCACAAACCGGACAAGATCGTTCAAGTGAACCAACTACTTCTACGGGTCCAGTAACGACTGAAACTAAGATAGAAGAGCCAATCGAAGACAACTACTTCCGTATCCACGTCAAAAAACTCCCTGAAGAAAACAAGGATAGTCAAGGACTATGGACTTGGGACGATGTTGAAAAACCTTCTGAAAACTGGCCTAACGGAGCCTTGTCCTTTAAGGATGCCAAAAAAGATGACTATGGCTACTACCTAGATGTCAAATTAAAGGGAGAACAAGCCAAGAAAATTAGCTTCCTCATCAATAATACAGCTGGAAAAAATCTGACTGGTGATAAATCGGCCGAAAAACTAGTTCCAAAAATGAACGAGGCTTGGTTAGACCAAGATTACAAGGTTTTCTCTTACGAGCCACAACCTGCAGGAACTGTTCGCGTCAACTACTACCGTACAGATGGCAACTATGACAAGAAATCTCTCTGGTACTGGGGAGATGTGAAAAATCCAAGTAGCGCTCAATGGCCTGACGGAACAGACTTTACAGCTACAGGAAAATACGGTCGCTATATTGACATTCCTCTTAAGGATGCCGCAAAAGAATTCGGCTTTTTATTACTAGATGAGAGCAAACAAGGAGACGACGTGAAAATCCGTAAAGAAGATTATAAGTTCACAGATTTGAAAAACCATAGCCAAATTTTCCTAAAAGACGATGATGAATCGATTTACACAAATCCATACTATGTCCATGATATCCGTATGACAGGAGCTCAGCACGTAGGCACTTCTAGCATTGAGAGTAGTTTTTCAACACTTGTCGGTGCCAAAAAAGAGGATATCCTCAAGCACTCCAACATCACTAATCACCTAGGAAACAAGGTAACTATCACTGATGTTGCAATCGATGAAGCTGGCAAGAAAGTGACTTACAGCGGAGATTTCTCGGACACAAAACATCCCTATACTGTTAGCTACAATTCCGACCAATTCACTACCAAAACAAGCTGGCGACTTAAAGATGAGACATACAGTTATGATGGCAAACTTGGAGCTGACCTCAAAGAAGAAGGAAAACAAGTTGATTTAACCCTTTGGTCACCAAGTGCTGATAAGGTTTCTGTCGTTGTCTACGACAAGAATGACCCTGAAAAAGTGGTTGGAACTGTCGCTCTTGAAAAAGGTGAAAGAGGAACTTGGAAACAAACTCTAGATGGTACAAACAAACTAGGAATCACAGATTTCACTGGATACTATTATCAATACCAAATCGAGCGTCAAGGTAAAACTGTTCTTGCACTCGATCCTTACGCTAAATCTCTCGCTGCTTGGAACAGCGATCTTGCAAAAACAGACGCTTCCCATAAAGTGGCTAAAGCCGCCTTTGTAAATCCAGCCAAACTAGGACCTCAAGACTTAACTTATGGTAAGATTCACAACTTCAAGACTCGTGAAGATGCCGTTATCTATGAAGCTCATGTGCGTGACTTCACTTCAGATCCTGCCATTGCAAAAGACTTGACCAAACCATTTGGTACATTTGAAGCCTTTATCGAAAAACTAGACTACCTCAAAGACTTAGGTGTGACCCACATCCAGCTCCTTCCAGTCTTGTCTTACTACTTTGTCAATGAATTGAAAAACCATGAACGCTTATCTGACTATGCTTCAAGCAACAGCAACTACAACTGGGGATATGACCCTCAAAACTACTTCTCATTGACTGGTATGTATTCAAGCGATCCTAAGAATCCAGAAAAACGAATCGCAGAATTTAAAAACCTCATCAACGAAATCCACAAACGTGGCATGGGAGCTATCCTAGATGTCGTTTATAACCACACAGCCAAGGTCGATATCTTTGAAGACCTAGAGCCAAACTACTACCACTTTATGGATGCTGATGGAACACCACGAACTAGCTTTGGTGGTGGACGCTTGGGGACAACTCACCATATGACCAAACGGATCCTAGTTGACTCTATCAAATATCTAGTTGATGCCTACAAAGTGGATGGATTCCGTTTCGATATGATGGGAGACCATGATGCAGCTTCTATCGAAGAAGCTTACAAGGCTGCACGCGCCCTCAATCCAAACCTCATCATGCTGGGTGAAGGTTGGAGAACCTATGCTGGTGATGAAAATATGCCTACTAGAGCTGCTGACCAAGATTGGATGAAACATACCGATACTGTCGCTGTCTTTTCAGATGACATCCGTAACAACCTCAAGTCTGGTTATCCAAACGAAGGTCAACCTGCCTTTATCACAGGTGGAAAACGTGATATCAACACTATCTTCAAAAATCTGATTGCTCAACCAACCAACTTTGAAGCAGACAGTCCTGGAGATGTGATTCAATACATCGCAGCCCATGATAACTTGACCCTCTTTGACATCATAGCTCAGTCTATCAAAAAAGACCCAAGCAAGGCTGAAAACTATGCTGAAATTCATCGTCGTTTGAGACTTGGAAATCTCATGGTCTTGACGGCTCAAGGAACTCCGTTTATCCACTCTGGTCAGGAATATGGACGCACCAAACAATTCCGTGACCCAGCCTACAGAACTCCAGTAGCAGAGGATAAAGTTCCAAACAAATCTCACTTGTTGCGTGATAAGGACGGCAATCCATTTGACTACCCTTACTTCATCCATGACTCTTACGATTCTAGTGATGCTGTCAACAAGTTTGACTGGACTAAGGCTACAGATGGTAAAGCTTATCCTGAAAATGTCAAGAGCCGTGACTATATGAAAGGGTTGATTGCCCTTCGGCAATCTACAGATGCCTTCCGACTCAAGAGCCTCCAAGATATCAAAGACCGTGTCCACCTCATCACTGTTCCAGGCCAAAATGGTGTGGAAAAAGAGGATGTAGTGATTGGCTACCAAATTACTGCTCCAAACGGTGATATCTACGCAGTCTTTGTCAATGCGGATGAAAAAGCTCGCGAATTTAATTTGGGAACTGCCTTTGCCCACCTCAGAAATGCTGAAGTTTTAGCAGATGAAAACCAAGCAGGGCCAGTCGGAATTGCCAACCCTAAAGGGCTTGAATGGACTGAAAAAGGTTTGAAATTAAATGCCCTTACAGCCACTGTTCTTCGAATCTCTCAAGGCGGTGCCATCGTTGCCCCAGCTGTGGAAGAAAAACCAGAATTTGATCTTTCTAGCTTAACACAAGAGCACGGCCAAAATAACGGCCAAGACAATACTTCAAACCGAGTCGTCAAACCGGAACATCAAAATCCAACTCCACAAACTAAACCTGATTCTACAAAACCAGATGCAAAAGTAGCAGATGCAGATCATAAACCTAGCCAAGCTACAACTGATTCACATACTGAACAACCAGCACAAGAAACACAAGCATCATCTGTAAAAGAATCTGTTAAAAACGAATCGGTAGATAACCCTAGCAAGGAAAATATAGCTGCACCCCTAGCTAAACAAGCTGAACTTCCAAATACAGGAACCAAAAACGATCACAAACTCCTGTTTGCAGGAATCAGCATTCTTGCCCTTCTAGGTCTCGGGTTCTTACTGAAAAACAAAAAAGAGAACTAAACTAGCCCTCCTATAGAACAATCCCCCAAGACTTGACGCTCGGGGGATTGATTTTTGACCTGATAAGCCTATCTATCAAATCATATATTCTACACTATAGGTCGCATCCGAAAGTATTCGTGCTAAAAACTGCTTGGTTCGTTCTTCTTTTGGGCGACTGAAGAAATCATGGGCATTATTTTCTTCAACAATTTTCCCGCCATCCATAAAAATGACATGATTGGCTACATCTCTAGCAAAGCCCATCTCATGCGTCACTACTACCATAGTAACACCCTCTTTAGCTAACTGTTTTAAAACATCCAAAACATCCCCTACCAACTCTGGATCCAAGGCTGACGTTGGCTCATCCAATAAAATGACCTCTGGTTTCACAGCGATGGCACGCGCAATGCCAATTCGCTGTTGTTGGCCTCCAGAAAGCTGAGAGGGATAGTAATCCTTATAAGCTAGTAAACCAACTTTTTTTAAGGCAGCTTCCGCACGTTTGGTTGCTTCTTCCTTAGGAATTTTCCGAGCAATCACCAATCCCTCTAAAATATTTTCCAAGGCTGTTTTATTGGCAAATAAATTATAATGTTGGAAAACAAAGGCGGTCTTCTGGCGAATTTCTAAAATATCTTTTTTGGTTAATTTTCCAAGGTCGTAGTCTTTGTCAGCAAGTTTCAAAGAACCACTATCAGCCTTTTCCAAATGATTGAGACATCTGAGAAAGGTCGTTTTACCTGATCCAGATGGTCCCAAGATTACAACCACATCCCCTTGGTTGACCTTGAGATTCACATTTTCTAGGATTTGTCTGTCTCCAAATTTTTTTGCAACATGTTCTACTTGTAACATTGTCTCCTCCTATGCTAAACCTGTACTGGGCGCTACTTGTCCCTTTTCTCTTTGAATATAGCGTTTCTCTAAGATTGAAAAGCCCCATTGAATCAATCCGCAAATAAGAATGTACTGTAAAAAGATCACAAAATAAGATTCAAAATACTGATAACCATAAGATGCTTCAACACGGGCAATAGCTGTAATATCCTTAATGGTCATCACAAAGACTAAAGAGGTTCCTTTTACAATATTGATGACTAGATTAGCCAGATTGGGTAGGGCTGACCGCAAGGCCTGTGGAAAAACAATCCTCACATAAGCCTGGCTAGTGGTTAAACCAATCGCTTGTGCAGCTTCTAATTGTCCCTTATCCACAGTCAAAATAGCCGAACGTAAGATTTCTGATAAACTACCTGTCGTCATCAAACTATAGATAATAAAAGCATAATAGATGGGGTTGAGTTTAAAGATGTCAACATCACTTCCTATACTTTTGAGAAATTGATTGAGCAAACTCGGAAACAAGCTATAAAAGAAAAGAATCAGCAAAATCGGAGGCGTTGCTCTTATAAAAGCTAGATACACGAGGGAGAAGGTTCGAACACCTTTTACTTTATATATTTGCCCCAGAGCTAAAAACAAAGCTGGTACAAAACTTAAGACCATGGCTACAATCATGATGAGCAAGGTGGTTGGCACCCCTTTTAAGGTCTCTAAAAAGGTTTTTGCAATATAGTCCAAATCCATATCCTATCTCCCTTTCGTTTCCAAAGATTTTTCTAACAAGCGACTCAAGAAGGAAACAGCCAAGGCTACACCCCAATAAAGAATGGCAACCGCTGTATAGGTTTCAAGAGAATAATTCCCCAAATTACGACTGATTAAGAGATTCCCAGCCCCCATGACATCTACAAAACCAATCGTATAGGCTAGGGCAGCGTCCCGCATCAAATTTAGAATGGCGGTCGTCATATTTGGAAGAGCCACTTGAAAAGCCTGAGGAAAAATGATTCTCCAAAATGTCTGACTAGGTGTCAGACCAATACTGACTCCAGCCTCCATCTGACCTTTGGGAATTGCCTGATAGGCCGCCTTAAACACTTCTGCAATGATAGCCGCAAATAGCAAGACCATGGTAAATAAGACGAAGACCGTTTTAGACCAGTTGTTGATATCTAAATTCAGCCACCATTTTAAAAATTCAGGTAAACCATAAAAGACTAAAAACAGTAAGACAATGGGAGGAGTACAGCGAAGAGTGAAAATATAGCCCTTAGAAAGACCTGCAAAAGTCTTGTCTTCTCCCACTTGAGTCCAAGCCAGTAAGCCACCGAAAAGGGAACCAAGGATTGTAGTAAAAAAGAGAATGGACAAGGTCATAGGAAGAGCCTGCCATAAGGTTGGTAAAAATTGGAACACTCTTGAAAAATCATATGAAACCATGTAAACCTCTTTCTAACATGCCTGATTGCTCATCTAATCTTTATCAACATAACTAAAGACATCTTCTTTAAAGTATTTTTGAGAAAGTTTAGCTAGAGTACCATCTTCTTTCAATTCTTTAATAGCCTTTTCATACTCTTTAGCAAACTTCTCACCCTTTTCATCACGGTGAATCAATGGATAGGTTGGGATTCCTTTATAAGGGAACCAGCTAAGTTTGTCCGCATATTGGTGGTAAGAACCATCCTCTGCTGTCACTGCTTTTTCAAAAGACAGCTTGATGTCAAAGAAAGCATCATAACGTCCTTCCAATACCCAAGCATAAGCATCTGCCACTTTGAAAGATTCAGCAGCTGTCAACTCAATTGGTGTATCCTTATGTTTCTCATTATAGCTATTGATAACACTCCACTGGGCATTTTGAGGAGAGATGGGTACTAATTTCCCCTTGTTTTTGGCGAAATCATCAATATTCTTATATTTGGCTTCATCTTCTTTTCTAACAGTAAAACCAATAATGCTGGCTCCTACTGGCTCAGATGGAATAATAAATTTCTTAGCCCGTTCATCTGTATACCAGGCACCTTTTGTCCCAATATCGTACTTGCCAGACTCAAGTCCAATCAAGAGATCATCATCACTAGTTCCAGTATACTCAAATTTATAATCTGCTAATTTCTCATCAACCGCCTTTAAAACTGCGACTTCATAACCATCTGATTCCCCTTTTTCGTCAATAAAATCATATGGGACATAGTTTTGGGTATGGGCAACCTTTAGAGTTGTTACTTGTCCAGACGAAGCTGCATCTGTACCTTTAGCAGATGCTCCTGCTAAAGTTCTACCAATAATTGTTGCTCCAAGCACTGCCGCAACCGCAACTCCACCAATAATCCATGTTTTCTTACTCATATTCTTCTCCTTTATTTAGCTACTGCTTCTCTCACCCACTGGATACGTTCCACTGCAATATCGCTCGGAATGGTACAATCTGCTCCAAGTATGAGACCATCTTTACCTGTTTCTTCTATCAAGCGTTTGGTTTCAGCTTGAATTTCTTCTTTACTGCCTCGATAGAGAATACCATCTTTACCATTTTCAAATCCTCCCAAAACAGTACGCCCCTTGAAAATCTCACGACCTTCTTTTAAACTAATCCCTTCTGGGCCAACTGCCCAGTTAAAAACATGAGCTGGATAGTCGGCAAAGATATGAATATCGTTTCGAGCTCCTTCATAGCCACAGATATGAAGAATATTTACCCCACCAACCAACTTAGCTGCATTTAAAACAGTCAGTTCACTCGGCGCAATAATCTCCTGATAGTCTTCAACAGAAACACGCGCATCCTGAATACTTTGCACACTGAGATAGATACCGTCTGCTCCTGCATCTCTAATAACAGCTTGACTCAAGCTAGCGATATCTTGTGCAATCACATCGAGGACATTTTTCAATTTCTGAGGATCTTGGACTAAGAAATCTGCAATAAGATCATCTCCACCAGATACTTCCCCAAGCAGCCATTTAAGATAGGTCACAGGCGCAAAAATATTGTAAATAGCAACAATATCTTCCGTAAACTCCTGCTTAATCTTCTTCACTAACTCTACTTGCTCTCTAATCCACGGATGATCTTCTCCCAGAGGTTCAATCTCTGCCAACTCTTGGAGTGACTTCCCTTTGGCAATAACTGGATTTGGATAAGCAAAATAGCCATCACTCATCAACTTAATAAAGTCAGGATTTAGTTCACGGATAAATTGTTTGTGACCTTGTATATTCTTTTCAATAATCACAGGATTTGAAAATCCCTTTAACCACTCTTCTTCTGATGTAAAGTGGTGCCAAAAACCGACAGGCACACGATCAACCGCTTCTCCTCTAAATGCTTTTAAAACCCATTCTCTTTTTTCTGACATCTCTATTCTCCATTTCTTTCTTTTTCGACTAATAAAACACTGGCAATATCATTGGTTTGAATAAAGGGAAGACTTCCCTTCTGAAAATCCTGAATTCCATGGCATCTTGGCCCTTCCTTACAAGTAAGTCCCTTGGTGAGACTGATCGCAAGTAAGATAACAAAGCCGAGGACCGCCCCTACTAATAGCCACTTTTTTCTTTTCATAAGGCCCTCCTATTCTAAAATAGCAGCCTGACGAATCCAGTCCAATCTTTCTAATTCAAAATCATCTGGAACCGTGCAATCCGCTCCAAGAAGGACTCCTCTAGTCCCAGCTTCAGTCAACAAGCGTTTGGTTTCCTCTTGTAGTTCAGCCTTTCTACCTCCATAAAGCAGGCTCTGTTTCCCATTTTCAAAACCACCCAAGACCGCTTTGCTATGAAATAGCTCCTGACCTTGAGGCAAACTAACTGCTTCATGGTGGGTTGCCCAGTTGAAAACTTGGGCTGGATAATCTTTGAAAATAGTTACATCGTTACTGGCACCTTGAAAACCACAGATATGTAGGATATTTACCCCACCTGCCTGATTAGCGGCTTCTAAAACCTTTATGTTGCTTGTCTCGATATAGGTCTGGTACAAGTCTGGTGTGATGCGCTCATCCTGAATTTCTTGCGTACTGAGGTAAATCCCATCCGCTCCACCATCCTGAATGATTTTCTTAGTTAGGATAGCGATATCCTCAGCTATCACATCTAAAATCTCCCTGAACAGCTCTGGATTTTCAAGCAAAAGATCTGCAACCTCCTTATCACCTCTAGAAGTTTCTGTACGAAACCACCTTTTCAGGTAGGAAATTGGAGAAAAAATATTGTAAAACGATGCAATCTCCTCAGTGAAGGTTGCTCGAATAGCTTCTACCACCTCTACTTGTTGCTGAATCCAAGGATGGTTTTCACCAATTGACTCAATAGAAGCCAACTCCTGAATACTTGCAACCGAAGGACTATAGACATTACTTGGATAAATGAAAAAGCCGTCACTCATTATTTTGACAAAGTCAGGATGAATTCTTTCAACGTACTGCCGATGTCCCTCTACACTTTTTTGGAAGATACGTGGGTTATTTAAACCTTTCCCTTTTTCCTCCAGGGTTACAAAATGAAACCAAAAGCCAACAGGAACCCGTTCCACCTCTTCTCCTCGGATGGCTCTAAAAACTAGTTCTCTTTTACTTGTCATACTTTTCTCCTTCCATTTAGATTGAAACCATCTTACCACTCCTTTTGACCTTTTCCCAATATATATTGACTATCAACCTGATTGAGATTGTTTATATCAATAACGAAAAAAATCTCTGGAAAGCTTGATTTTACCAGCTTTTCAGAGATTCTTTTCTTTCTTTTACTTTATTAAAATAGTTGTTATATAGATTTTTTATCAGCCTGATTAGGATTTTTTATTAAACCTCTTTCATGGCAAAATATGCCCGTATTTTTGGAGCCACTTGTGTTCCAAAAAGTTCAATTGCTCTCAGAACCTGATCATGAGGCATAGAACCAAGCGGTAGATGGAGCATGAAGCGGTCCAAACCTAAGTCTTCAATCATGCGAATCAATTTTTCGGACACCTGATCTGGATTACCCACAAACATAGCACCATTTGGCCCAACTTGCTCCAAATATTGCTCATAACGCAATTCCTGCCAGTGCGGACGGTCTTTGGAAATAGCATCCACCACTTGCTTGGTCGGATGGAAATAATCTTTCACAGCCTGCTCGCCATCTTCAGCAATCCAACCCCAAGAATGGGCCCCAACCTTTAGTTCCTGACTGGCATAGCCCGCTTCACTCCCAATCTCACGATAAGCCTGAATCAACTTTTTAAAATAACGCGGATTGCCACCAATAATAGCATAGACAATCGGCAGCCCCGCCTGAGCAATCTTCACTGTTGATTCGACATGACCACCTGTCGCTATCCACAAGGGTAATTTGTCCTGAACTGGACGAGGATAGACTTCTTTGCCAGAGATTGTTTGGGTCAATCGACCTTGCCAGTCTAACTTGGTCTTTTCATTGACTAACTGAAGCAAGTCTAATTTCTCATCAAAAAGGGCTTCGTAGTCTTTCAAATCATATCCAAACAGAGGAAATGATTCCGTGAAAGAACCCCTTCCGGCCATAATCTCCGCACGTCCATTAGACAAAGCATCAATAGTGGCATACTGTTGGAACAAGCGAATCGGATCCATACTTGACAGAATGCTGACTGCACTAGTCAAACGGATTTTTTGGGTATTAACTGCCCCAGCTGCCAGAACAATCTCTGGAGCCGACACTGCAAAATCCTCTCGGTGGTGCTCACCAATCCCATACACATCCAAACTAACCTTATCAGCCAGTTCAATCTCCGCCACTAACTGACGAATGCGTTCAGCATGACTGTAAGTTTGCCCAGTCCCTTCAAGCTCCGTTGTTTCACCAAATGTTAAAATTCCCAATTCTACCATGGTGATTCTCCTTCTCTACCTCTGTCCTTCAATTTGAAAAATTATTCTAATACTCAATGAAAATCAAAGAGCAAACCAGGAAGCTAGCCGCAGCCTGCTCAAAACAGTGTTTTGAGGTTGCAGATGGAAGCTGACGTGGTTTGAAGAGACTTTCGAAGAGTATAACACGAATCTTGAGTACAAGCAACCAATTTGCTCACAAGAAAAAGTCTAGATAACTAGACTTTTTAGCTTATTCTACCGTTACTGACTTAGCAAGGTTACGTGGTTTATCCACATCAAGGCCACGGTGCAGGGTTGCAAAGTAAGCGACCAATTGTGTTGGTACGACCATTGAGATTGGTGAGAGGTAAGGATGTACGGTTGTAAGAACGATATCGTCTGTATCTTTGGCAACATTTTCTTCTGCGATAGTGAGAACCTTGGCACCACGAGCTGCCACCTCTTGGATATTTCCACGAGTGTGGTTGGCAAGGACTGGATCTGACAAGAGAGCCAAGACAGGCGTTCCTTCTTCAATCAAGGCAATAGTTCCGTGCTTGAGTTCTCCTGCCGCAAAGCCTTCACACTGGATGTAAGAAATCTCTTTGAGTTTAAGGCTTGCTTCCATAGCTACGTAGTAATCTTGACCACGCCCAATATAAAAGGCGTTACGAGTTGTTTCAAGAAGATCACGAACCTTGCTATCAATCAATTCTTTCTCTGAAAGAGTTGACTCGATAGACTGAGCTACGATTGACAATTCATGAACCAGGTCAAAGGCTTGCGCTTTGGCATTACCGTTCGCTTCGCCGACTGCTTTTGCCAGGAAGGCAAGGGCTGCGATTTGTGCTGTATAGGCTTTAGTTGATGCTACAGCAATTTCAGGACCTGCGTGAAGAAGCATAGTATGGCTAGCTTCACGTGAAAGGGTTGAACCTGGGACGTTTGTCACTGTCAAGCTTGGAATTCCCATTTCATTAGCCTTAACCAAAACCTGACGGCTATCCGCTGTTTCACCAGACTGACTGATAAAGATGAAGAGTGGTTTCTTGCTAAGAAGTGGCATACCATAGCCCCACTCAGATGAAATTCCAAGTTCAACTGGTGTATCTGTCAATTCTTCCAACATTTTCTTAGAAGCAAATCCTGCGTGGTAAGATGTTCCAGCTGCAAGGATGTAGATACGGTCTGCGTCTTGAACAGCCTTGATGATAGCTGGGTCTACGACAACTTGACCAGCCTCATCTGTGTAGGCTTGGATGAGTTTACGCATAACAGTTGGTTGCTCATCAATTTCCTTAAGCATGTAGTAAGGGTAAGTTCCTTTACCGATATCTGACAAGTCAAGCTCCGCAGTATAGCTAGCACGTTCACGGTGATTGCCATCATAGTCTTGAACTTCTACGCTATCAGCCTTGACGATTACCAACTCTTGGTCATGAATTTCCATATACTGGTTGGTTTCACGAATCATAGCCATAGCATCTGAGCAGACCATGTTATAGCCTTCCCCAAGACCAATCAAAAGTGGTGATTTATTTTTAGCTACGTAGATGACTTCAGGATCTTGTGAGTCAACCAAGGCAAAAGCATAAGAACCACGGATAATATGAAGAGCTTTTTTGAAAGCTTCAAGAACAGAAAGACCTTCTTCTTCCGCAAATTTTCCAATCAAGTGAACAGCGATTTCAGTATCTGTTTGCCCCTTAAAGTGGTGTCCTGCAAGGTATTCTTCCTTAATTTCAAGGTAGTTCTCAATCACACCGTTGTGAACCAAGACAAAACGTTCTGTCTCAGAGCGGTGTGGATGAGCATTGTCCTCAGTTGGTTTCCCGTGAGTCGCCCAACGAGTATGTCCGATCCCAGTTGTTCCCTCAACACCAGCTGTTTTAGCAGACAATTCTGCGATACGGCCTACAGCCTTGACTAGGTGGTTTTCAGCACCACCTAGGACAAAAATCCCCGCAGAATCATAGCCACGGTATTCGAGCTTTTCAAGCCCTTGAATCAAAATATCAGTTGCATTTGTGTTTCCAACAACACCAACAATTCCACACATAGTATATACGACACAGACCAGCTGTGCTTTCTCCTTAAAATTGGTATAGTCTAATTCCTCTTTTATAGAATCAGCAAAAACAGTATATACTTGTTTCTTTCACTTGTCAAGAGTAAAAATTGGTATAGTTCACATTAACTTCTTGTAAACAAAAAACTCTGACCAATTAGGATAATCAGTCAGAGTCCTTTTTAAAATCCATTATTATCGCTTAATTCCTTGAACCAGTGCCCTGATTTTTTCAGACGACGTTCTTGCGTTTCCAAGTCTAGCTCGACCAAACCGTAGCGATTTTTATAGCTATTGAGCCATGACCAACAATCGATAAAGGTCCAAATCAAGTAGCCCTTACAATTAGCTCCGTCTTCAATGGCACGGTGAAGTTCACGAAGATGACCTTTTACAAAGTCAATACGATAATCATCTTGAATCATTCCATCTTGACGGAATTTTTCCTCTCCTTCAACCCCCATACCATTCTCTGTCAACATCCACTCAATATTGCCATAATTTTCCTTGATATTTTGGGCAATGTCATAAATCCCTTGCTCATAAATCTCCCAACCACGATGAGGATTGATTTTACGTCCAGGCATCACATAAGGCTCGTAAAAATGTTCTGGTAAGAGTGGACTCTCTGGATGCTTAGCAAATCGAGGTGCCATAACGCGTAAGGGTTGATAGTAGTTGACACCAAGGAAGTCCACCGTATTGTCACGAATGACTTCCAACTCCTCCTCCGTAGCATCAGGCAAGAGACCGTATTCATGTAAGATTTCTACCAACTCCTGTGGATAATTCCCCAAAACAGACGGATCTAAGAAAGATTGGGCCTGAAAAAGGTCCGCAATACGAGCAGCCTTGACATCAGCAGGATGCTGGCTACGTGGATAAGCCAGTATCAAGTTGAGGACAATCCCAATCTTAGAGTCAGGCAAGAGTTCATGACAGGCCTTGACCGCTCGACTGCTAGCCAATCGTGTATGATAAGCTACTTTAACGGCTGCCTCTGCATCCACCTTATGTGGATAATGGGCATCGTAAAAATAGCCAAACTCTACAGGAACAATGGGCTCGTTAAAGGTAATCCATTGATTCACTAGATCTCCATAAGTCTCAAAACAAAAACGAGCATAGTCTTCATAGGCTGAAACTGTCGCCTTATTTTCCCAACCATCACCAGCTTCTTGAAGAGCAAAAGGCAAATCAAAGTGGTAGAGATTGACTAACAGACGAATCCCCTTAGCCTTAATAGCCTCAAAAACCTTACGATAAAAATCCACATCTTGAGGGTTGACTTTTCCACAGCCTTGTGGAAAAATCCGTGACCACTGAATAGAAGTACGAAAGACCGTATGACCAGTTTCCAACAAGAACTCAATATCCTGCTCCCAGTTTTCATAAAAGGTCGATGTCTTATCTGGACCAATCCCATTATAGTAACGATTTGGCTCCACTTGGTACCAATAATCCCATAGATTATCTCCCTTACCATCACCAGCTATACGTCCTTCTGTCTGCGGCCCAGAAGTAGAGGAGCCCCAGACAAAATCCTTTGGAAATCTTAGCATACATTTACCTCTTTGTCTAGTCATTTTTCCCATTATACAGAAAAAACAAGGTAAAAACTAGTTACATTTTTTCCTTGTTTTTCTTCTGATTATAGTTTTTATTTCTTACTGAGGATTTCAAGCGTTTCAAGCACGTTATCTGCATGAACTTCGATAGTATCACCAGTCGCTTTAATCTTAACTTCTACGATGCCATCGGCTGCTTTCTTCCCAACAGTGATACGGATTGGCAATCCAATCAAATCGCTGTCGCTGAATTTAACACCAACACGTTCGTTGCGGTCATCTGTCAAGACTTCGTAACCAGCTCCCATCAAGCTTGCTTCAAGTTTTTCTGTCAAGGCTTGCGCTTCTTCGTCCTTGACATTGACAGTAATCAAATGCACATCAAATGGCGCCAATTCTTTAGGGAAGTTGATACCCCAAGCGTAACGGTATTCACCTTTTGGCGTTTTATTAACAAAGAGACGAGCGTGTTGCTCCATCACTGCTGAAAGGAGACGACTGACACCGATACCGTAACATCCCATGATAATTGGCACAGCACGGCCATTTTCATCCAAGACATCTGCTCCCATGCTTGCTGAATAACGAGTACCGAGTTTGAAGATGTGACCAATTTCGATACCACGCGCAAAGTTAAGGACACCTTGTCCGTCTGGAGAAATTTCACCCTCACGAACTTCACGGATATCCACATATTCTGCAGTAAAATCACGACCTGGGTTCACACCAGTCAAGTGGTAGCCATCTTCGTTAGCACCCACAACTGCATTACGAACATCTTGCACTTTACGATCTGCAATGATTTTAACATTCTCTGGCAAACCAACTGGGCCAAGTGAACCAAATCCTGCTTGAACAACATTTGCCACTTCTTCTTCGCTAGCAACGTCAAAGAAATCTGCTCCCAAGTGGTTTTTCAACTTAACTTCATTAAGCTGATCATTTCCAACTAGAAGGGCGGCAACAAGCTCACCGTCTGCCATGTAGAAGAGGGTTTTAATCGTTTGTTCTTCTGGAACGTTGAGGAAGGCGGCAACTTCATCGATTGTTTTAACATCTGGTGTTGCAACACGAGTCACTTCTTCTTCAGCAACGACACGGTTGCTTGGTTTGTACTCGTTTGTTGCCATTTCCAAGTTAGCAGCATAGCTAGATTCACTTGAGTAAGCAATGGTATCTTCACCAGAAACCATCCATTTGAGCAATTCTGCCTTGATTTCTTCTTGCACTTCTGCAGGAATTTCATCAAATGAGGCAACTGACTTGTCCAAGACAACCCAGCGGTCAAGGTCTGTACGAGCAGGTGTAATGGCCATAAATTCTTGGCTGTCCTTACCACCCATGGCTCCACCGTCACCAATAATAGCCTTGAAGTCTAAACCACTACGAGTAAAAATACGCTCATAAGCAGCCTTATACTCATCGTAAACACTGTCCAAGCTATCATAGTTAGCGTGGAAACTGTAAGCATCCTTCATGATAAACTCACGTGTACGAAGAAGTCCATTACGCGGACGTTTTTCATCACGATACTTAGGCTGGATTTGATAAAGATTAAGTGGCAATTGCTTGTAAGACTTAACAGAATCACGGACAATAGCTGTAAAGGTTTCTTCGTGAGTTGGACCTAGGATAAAGTCTGATTTTTCACGGTTTTTTAGCTTGTAAAGGTCTTCACCATAAGTTTCGTAACGACCTGATTCGCGCCACAATTCTGCACTGAGAAGGGCAGGAGCCAACATCTCAACCGCACCAATCTTATCAAACTCTTGGCGCATGATGTTTTTAGCTTTTTCAATCACACGGTTGGCAAGTGGTAGGTAAGAATAAACACCTGCTGAAACTTGACGAACATAACCAGCTCGCAACATAAGAGCATGGCTGATAACTTGAGCATCGCTTGGCATTTCGCGAAGCGTTGGGATAGGCATTTTACTTTGTTTCATAATATTCCTCGATTATCTAAAAAAGAGTCGCATAATGTCATTCCAGGTCACAGCAATCATCAAGACAACCATGATGACCACTCCGGCCAAGGTGACATAGGTTTCAATTTCTTGTTTCAATGGTTTGCGGCGGATGGCTTCTAGAATATTGAGCACAATCTTACCACCATCCAATGCTGGAATCGGAATAAGATTAAAAATCCCAATATTGATGGAAATTATTGCCAAGAAGTACAAGACATTCTCAATTCCATTTTTAGCAGCATCACTACTTGCCTTAAAGATGGCAACAGGTCCACCTAGCTTGTTCAAATCCGGTTGGAAAATCAGATTTTTCAGAGCTGATAGAATTCGGAGGGCCGAGTCAGCAGCAGTTGTAAAACCACCTACAAACATAGATACAAAATCTGACTTAATCCCCGGTTGAACACCTAGAAGGTAACTGCCTTGACTTTCTTCGGGAGTAACAGTGACTTGTTTGTCACTCCCCTTTTCAGAAATAGTCACATCCAAGGTCGGGGCCGTCTTATCTTTGGTTTCTGATTCCACAGCCTGAATCAAACTTTCCCAGTTGCTAATCTCATGCGAGCTAATCTTGGTAATTTGTGCCGTTTCTGGTACTCCTACCTTAGCCAAGGCCCCTTGGGGCATGACATGAAACTGATTGGTATCAACATCTATGACACCACCCTGCATGAAGATTAAAATCCAGAAAACAACAACCCCTAAGATAAAGTTGTTCATAGGACCTGCAAAGTTGGTAATCAGTTTCCCCCAGATAGTCGCATTTTGATATTGAACATCCAAGGGAGCAATTCGAACCTCAGTTCCATCTGCTTCCACAACCGTTGCATCGTGATCTACTGCAAATGTTTTTTCTTCTTCCAGAACCAAGCCCTTGATAAAAAGCTTGTCTTCAAAGTCAAACTGAGTCACCTGCATAGGTAGGGCCGTTTGATCCAACTTTTTACCAGAAAGATTGATGCGTTTAACCTTACCGTCGTCAGTAAGCGTCAAACTGACAGGCGTCCCTGTCTTGATTTCAGTTGTATCATCACCCCAACCAGCCATACGGACATAGCCACCCAGAGGCAAGATTCGAATGGTATAGGCCGTCCCATCCTTGCCAATATGAGCAAAGATCTTGGGTCCCATGCCAATGGCAAATTCACGCACTAGAATCCCTGATTTCTTGGCAAAGTAGAAGTGCCCGAACTCGTGCACCACTACAATAATCCCAAAAACCAGAATAAAGGTTAAAATTCCGAGCATAGTATTTCCTCCGTCTTTTGATTAAAAGAGTCCAAACAAGTGCATGATTGGAAATACAAGCAACATACTATCAAAACGATCCAAAACACCACCATGTCCAGGAATAAATTTCCCAGAATCCTTGACACCAAAGTGACGCTTGATCGAACTTTCTAGCAAATCACCAAATTGTCCAGCAATGCTAAAGAAAATAGCAAAGACTGACATCTTGTAAATTCCATACGGAAGAGCAACTGTACTGTCAAACATCATAAAGATGATGGTTACTAAAATAGCACCTAAAATACCACCCAAGGCACCCTCAAAGGTTTTATTTGGAGAAACTGTCGGAGCTAATTTTCGTTTACCATAGTTCATCCCAACAAGATAGGCACCACTGTCAGTCGCCCAGACGATACACAAAGCTAAGAGTGCCTTGTCCAAACCTGCGACACGAGCATCTAGTAAGGCATTAAATCCAAAGCCCACATAAAAGCTCATAGCCAGAGGGAAAACAGCATCCTCAATCGTATAAGACTTGCTAAAAACAGTCGTTCCTAACATGATTGAAATCAACACACTATAAGCAACAACATTCCCATCAACTGGTAAAAAAGTCAGGTAATTCTCCAAGGGAATGGTCAAGGCAAAGGTTGCAAAGAGGGTCAAGAGGCCCTCCATAGTCATGGTCTCTAGACCTCTCATCTTCAAAAGTTCATGCATGGCTAGCATGGCTATGATTCCAATTGCTATCTGAAGCAAGAGTCCCCCAATCATTAAAATTGGTAGGAAAATAGCCAGGGCAATCCCTGCAAACAAGGTTCTTTTCTGTAAATCCTGTGTCATATTTCCTCCTAAACTCCTCCAAATCGGCGATGACGACGATTGTAGGCAAGAATGGCTTCCTGCAAAGCTACCTCGTCAAAATCAGGCCATAAGATATCCGTAAAATAGAGCTCACTATAAGCCCCCTGCCATGGAAGGAAATTACTCAAACGTAATTCTCCACTAGTACGGATAATCAAATCTGGGTCTCGTAAGTCCTTAGGCAAATGCTGGGTAAAGAGATAGTTACCAATCAATTCCTCTGTGATGTCACCTGGGTTGATTTTGGCATCTAAAACATCCTGGGAAATCAACTTAAGCGCCTGTGTAATCTCAGCACGTCCACCATAGTTGAGGGCAAAATTAAGAATCAATCCTGTATTGTTCTTAGTCAATTCCTCAGCCTTGGTTAAAGCTTCAAAGGTTTGCTTAGGCAGGCGGTCTGTCTCCCCAATCATTTGAATCTTAACATTATTCGCATGCAGTTCTGGGACATAATTGTCATAAAACTCTACGGGCAAGTTCATGATAAACTTGACTTCCTGATCAGGACGCGTCCAGTTTTCTGTAGAAAAAGCATAAACTGTAATAACCTTGACACCTAGCTTGTTGGCTGCCGTAGTCACATTTTGCAATGCTTCCATGCCTGCCTTGTGTCCGAAGACTCGCGGTTGCATACGTTTTTTAGCCCAACGACCATTCCCATCCATGATAATGCCGATATGAGCAGGAATCTGTGTCGGAACCTCTACTTCCACAGCCTTATCTTTCTTAAAAAATCCAAACATGATCTTATTCCTATTCAAAAATCTATCGTTTCATTATACCATATTTCCCTATTTTCTTCTATCACTAAGCTATTTATACTCTTCGAAAATCAAATTCGTAACTTCTCAAAGCAACTTCCACTTGACTTGCCGAAGTGGAAATTAGTCTAAAACGGATTTTTATGGTGGAATTAAGTATGAGACGTTTGAGTTAGAAATGAGGCTCACTATGACAAAACATAAACACCTTACCCTTTCAGACCGTAATGATATCCAACTGGGCTTAGAGCGCGGTGAAACCTTCAAAGCTATTGGACAGTCCATTCTAAAAGACCCAACTACTGTCTCCAAAGAAGTC
>NZ_RJPX01000020.1:0-43723 GCF_003944325.1 Streptococcus mitis
TTTCGTTTGACTTCTTTGGAAACGGTTGTCGGATCTTTTAGAATAAGTTGTCCAATAGCTTTGAAGGTTTCACCGCGCTCTAAGCCTAATTGGATATCATTACGGTCTGAAAGGGTAAGGTGTTTATGTTTTGTCATAGTGGACCTCATTTCTAACTCAAACGTCTCATACTTAATTCCACCATAAAAATCCGTTTTAGACTAACTTCTACTTTGACAAGCCAAGTGGAAGTTACTTTGAGAAGTTACCTTATACGATATTGTCTTATTATCATCAAGAAACCGCTTTATTTTTTTAGCTTTTTATGGTATGATAGACAAAATATCTAGGGGAAAATAAATGACCAACGAATTTTTACATTTTGAAAAAATCAGCCGCCAGACTTGGCAATCTTTACATCGAAAGACAACACCTCCTTTGACAGAAGAGGAATTAGAATCCATCAAGAGTTTTAATGACCAGATTAGTTTACAAGATGTTACCGATGTCTATCTTCCACTAGCACACCTCATTCAGATTTACAAACGCACTAAGGATGATTTGGCATTTTCAAAAGGAATTTTCCTCCAACGTGAAAGCAAATCTCAACCTTTTATCATTGGGGTTTCTGGGAGTGTTGCCGTTGGAAAATCCACTACAAGTCGCCTACTGCAAATCCTACTATCCCGTACGCTTACAGATGCTAGGGTTGAGTTGGTAACAACTGATGGATTTCTCTATCCCAACCAGACCTTGATTGAGCAGGGGATTTTAAATCGCAAGGGATTTCCTGAAAGCTATGATATGGAAGCACTCCTCAACTTCTTGGATCGCATCAAAAATGGACAAGATGTGGATATTCCTGTCTATTCTCATGAAGTCTATGACATTGTTCCTGAGGAAAAACAAAACGTCAAAGCAGCTGACTTTGTAATTGTTGAGGGGATTAACGTCTTTCAAAATCCACAAAACGAGCGTCTCTATATCACTGACTTCTTTGACTTTTCAATCTACGTTGATGCTGCAGTGGATGACATCGAAAGTTGGTATCTTGACCGTTTCTTGAAAATGCTGAGCCTAGCCCAAAACGACCCTGACAGCTACTACTATCGTTTTACACAAATGCCGATTGGGGAGGTGGAATCCTTTGCCCATCAGGTCTGGACCAGTATCAATCTCACAAATCTACAAAATTATATTGAACCAACCAGAAATCGTGCAGAAGTGATTCTTCATAAAACAAAGAACCATGAAATCGATNAAATTTACTTAAAAAAATAATTTTCCCTTGTCAAAACGTAAGTTTTCAGATATAATGGTATAGTTAGTAAATATGGAGGTAAGAACATTGGCAAACATTAAATCAGCTATCAAACGCGCTGAATTGAACGTTAAACAAAACGAAAAGAACTCAGCTCAAAAATCAGCTATGCGTACTGCTATCAAAGCTTTCGAAGCAAACCCATCTGAAGAACTTTTCCGTGCTGCTAGCTCAGCTATCGATAAAGCAGAAACTAAAGGTTTGATTCACAAAAACAAAGCAAGTCGCGACAAAGCTCGTCTTTCAGCTAAACTTGCTAAATAAGAAACAGTCCATAGAGGCTGTTTTTTTGTCCTCAAATAGGGAAGGTATGAAATGAAAATCGCAATTATCGGATATTCTGGTGCTGGTAAGTCAACGCTAGCTGAAAAGTTATCTCTCTACTACTCCATCCCAAAACTTCACATGGATACACTCCAATTTCAACCTGGTTGGCAAGACAGTGACCGCGAATGGATGTTGACCGAGATGAAAAGCTTTCTCACAAAGAATGAAGCTTGGGTCATAGATGGGAATTATTCTTGGTGTTTCTATGAGGAAAGAATGGAGGAAGCTGACCAAATCATCTTTCTCAATTTTTCCCCATTGACCTGTCTATTTCGAGCTTTTAAACGTTATCTCACATACCGAGGCAAGGTCAGAGAAAGTATGGCAGCTGGTTGTCAAGAACAATTTAATTGGGAGTTTATCAGATGGATTCTTTGGGACGGACGGAGCAAATCCGCTAAGGAACGCTACAAGTGGATTCAAAAAAACTATCCATATAAAGTGGTCATCCTCAGATCACAAAAAGAGATAGACCAATTTCTAGATAAGAAAAGGAAGTCCTCCAATTCATAAAGAAGGGCTTCCTTTTTTGGCTATAATTATTCTGCAATCAAGGTTTCCAAACCAACCTTCATCATATCAGTGAAGGTGTTTTGACGTTCTTCTGCAGTTGTATCTTCATCTGGATTAACCAAACTATCTGAAATAGTCATAATAGCTAAAGCATCAACATGGTGTTGAGCAGCAAGATAGTAAAGAGCTGCTGCTTCCATTTCCACAGCTTTAACTCCCCATTTACCAAGCTCGATGTTCTTTTCAAAGTAGTTTGAATAAAAGACATCAGATGACAAAACGTTCCCAACGTGCGTCGTCATACCAAGTTCTTTGGCGATATGGTAGGCCTTATCTAGTAAATCAAAGCTAGCGATTTGTGGGAAATCGTACTGTGGCCAGTCATTACGAACGATGTTTGAGTTAGTTGCAGCTGCCTGCGCCAAAACCAATTCACGGACGTGGACATCTTCATTCAAAGAACCCGCAGTTCCCACACGGATCAATTTTTTCACACCGTAGTCAACAATCAACTCACGCGCATAAATCGAAATAGATGGCATTCCCATCCCAGTTCCCATGACTGATACACGGTGACCCTTGTAAGTACCTGTGTAACCAAACATGTTACGAACTTCGTTAAAGCAAACAGCATTTTCAAGGAAGTTCTCAGCGATAAACTTAGCACGAAGAGGATCCCCAGGAAGAAGAATTTTATCAGCAATTTCACCCTGCTGAGCAGCAATATGGATAGACATAATTAAGATATAAAGGGCGACAGAGAACAAAGTAAAAATAGGAAACTGACGACGCATCGCAGATGCTAGACAGTTTATCTTTTTTACACAGTTCTCCGCCCGTATTCAGTTCAGCAAATACGGTTTACCCATCCTTTCTTTATTTTATGAAGATTAGAGAGCGACAAGAAAACGACTGAAAATTAGGAATCTGACGAGAAGTCCTGATTTCTCAGTCAGATTATCTATTTTCCGAGTTTTCCGCTCGTGTTCAAATTAGAACACACGCTCTACCTTTCTGTTTTATTTTTTTCTTTCATAGAAAGCTACCTGAATTCTGTTCAAAATCAGCTAGTACTTTCCTTATAAGCTAGACAACCTAACTGTCATTGTATCATCAGATTATAAGACATCGTCATCACTCACCTTAGAATTCAATGTTGTTCCCCAGTGAGTGATTTTTCGATGGGCTTGTGCAAGAATTGGTCTATTATCATAGATTGTTTGCCATCTATTCCAAAAAAGACCAGTTCTTTTCTCAATCTTAATTCGAAGATTGCGCATATTAGACTTAATTGGGAGATTGAGGATAGAGCCTGCGGTCTGATTGCGCCCATTCCCTTCCCAAGAACGACTTCGGACAACTGATTGACCATTTTTATCTACTGTAACTTCTTCCCACGATATTGAATAACGTGCAATATAAGCACCACTATGTTGGATAGTCAGGGTTTTATCTTTTACAGGAGTGTAGTTTAACAGTTGTACAGGCTTAGAAGCTTGAGTAGTTACATTATTTTTAGCTACAAATCGAAAAACTTCTACTTCTGCAAGACTGAGAGCTTGATTTTTTTGACGCAATTGAATGCGAACACGGCGACCTAATTTACCATTCAACTGGAGATCTAAACTGCTTCCTTCTAAACGAGAAACATATTGTCTAGCAACTTCTTGCCCTTTTTCATCGTATAAAATTACATCAAAGTCTGAGAGACGTTTAGAAAGTTCGCCATCCCCACGATTATGAAGGCGAACAAGTCCTACCTGTTCTGTACGACCTAAATCAACTTCCCACCAAGGTTGATTTTCAAACTTAGTATGCGTGATAGATTGTTGACTATAATTACTGTTGGTATTACCATCTAGAGCAAGACTAGCATCTCCTCCAAATTCGGTAGAGCTTTGACGTGCTTGTTTTTTCCAAGCAATATTTTCAGCACGAAAAACCTGAACTTCTGCGAGACTAAGAGCGTTATATCCATCTAACTCAATGCGTACAAAACGAGCTTTCTTATAATCAATTGAAATCTGAGCGGAACTATCTCGTAAGTATGCAATACGCTTTCTTTCAATTTCTTTTCCAAAACTATCCAAAAGAATCACATTAAAATTAGTCAGTCTATCTTGAGCAGCATCTGTTCGATTGTAAATATTAATCTGACGAATCGTTTCTTCCTTATCTAAATCGACTTGCCACCAAGGTTTTGATTGAAAATCTGTATGAGTAACAGAATTATGTCCGTAATTTCCATCTAATTTACCATCAACTGCTCTTCTAGCATCTCCTCCAAAAGCTGTCGAACTTTGAGTTACTCGTTTCCCTAGAGCTATATTTTCAAGAGGTTCAGAGCTTGGTTGACTAGATGACAGAGGGACTTGTTGTTTCTTAAAGAAATAAACGTTGTCCAATTTTTGATCACGATATCCCTGTTTATCAAGCGTATCACGTTTTCCAATATTAAAATTCGGGATAGCATTCATTCTACTTTCAAAATAACCACGCGAACGGTGCTTGAAACTAGAGTTACCTGTGAAAGTTACAATATCATTATCATTACGAATCAAAGATGTCACAACATTATCATTATCGACCACATAATGTTTTATTTTTCCAGATAAAGCCAACTTACGACTTTCTAACCCTACATCCCAGAAACCATTTTTAGCATTCCAAATAGTTCGAGAAGTAATTACTTTAGGAGCGCTAAATGTCGTAACTTTTTTCAAAACATTATTATAAAAAGTAGGATATTTTTGATAAGCTTCAACCGCTGCTATTTGAGCTAAGTAGCCTCCCAGCGAATGACCTGTCATATAAAGATTGGTAATGCTGGAATCCTGCGCTAGTTCTTTTACAACATTACGGATATCATCCGCTTGTGCAGGTTTATTTCCTCCTAACAAAACAAAATCTGCACTTAAATCCTTGGCGTCATTAACTCGCGTTCCACGAATAGCCAACATTTGAACAGTATTGTCTTTTAAATAAGGAAGATCACTCTTAGTTTCAAACAAAAAAGCATCCATCCCACTTGCTGTATGATAAGCCTTTTTCATCTTCCAAAATGGGGCTAACTCATTGTGCATCATTTTATATTCTTGACGATCAAGATACAGACTTGGAAAAGGATTTTTATGATCTAGAATTTTGTCAATGTAATCATCATCACGATAAGCCAACTCCATAAAAAGGAGGGAATCACGATCTGTGACATACCATTGTTTCTTGTTATCATCTTCTCCATCTGCTAATCCATCTCCATCACTATCTGCTAGTAATGGATGGCTATGGTAACCTAAATAGTCTTTCCCATCTTTATTGTAAATATACAATTCATCCTTATTTTTTATTCCATCATGATCATCATCGCCATCAGGATCTAAAAATTTTCCACCGTATAAAGAATTATCTACAAGATCCTTCTCTACATGGAGTTCACCTTTAGAAATTTTGACAAAGTCTGCCTCTGTTACTGGACGAGAATTTTTCGGCTCATCCTTTAGAATTTCCTCTTTCTTCAATTCCTCATGAGGCACAGCAGATTCTTTCTTATATAATTCTTCTCCTGCTTTTTCTTTCCCATGTGTAACAACTTCTTTTGTTTCTAAAGTTGATTGAGTAGCTGTAGCTTTCTCCTCTGTAATAGATACTTCCTGTTTTTTATCAGTGTTTTCTTTTACAGGACTATCCTTTGCTACTACTGATACAGAGCCTTCATTTTTCAGACCATGATTTCCTTCATTGGCAGAAACACCTGTTGGTACTATAAAAGCAAAACCAACTGCTACAGATACAACTCCGATACTTAATTTTTTTATGCCAAAACGCATAATTTGTTGACCAATTTTCATTTATACATATATCTTTCTTTTATTTTTTTCACCCTCTTTACCAACAATATTCTCCAATCAGCTAATCTCCTTTAGCATCACGATTTCATTTTTATACTTTGTTAGCAAGGATTTGAAGAGGTTTATAAAAGTATAGGAACCTCATTCATTTTTCATATTATAATTCTATATAGAAGTTAAGTATTTCATTCATCTTCTACTTTATAGAGAAGTTTTCACACTTATTGTTCTTTCTCATAGTGCTGCAAGAATCGCTTTCAGCAAGCCTTTGAAATCGCCTTTGACACGTTCAGTTACTTCTACAACTTCCTCGTGGTTGAGTTCTTCTTGGAAACCAGCCGCAAAGTTAGTAATACATGAAATTCCTAGAACTTTCAAGCCTGAGTGGACTGCCACAATAACTTCAGGAACAGTAGACATACCAACTGCATCTGCTCCCAATGCCTTATAGGCACGAATCTCTGCTGGTGTCTCATAAGTCGGACCAGTTACACCGATATAGACACCTTCATCAAGCTTGATACCAAGTTTTTTAGCCACTTCATGGGCCGTAGCACGGTATTCTGGTGTGTAGGCCTTAGACATATCTGGGAAACGAGGACCAAAATCATCCAAGTTTTCACCCATCAATGGGTTTTGCCCCGTCATATTGATATGGTCTGAGATAGCCATCAAAGTACCAGGACCAAAGCTAATACCACCAGCTGCATTGGTTACAATAACACCTTCACATCCGAGAACTTTCATCACACGAACTGGGAAAGTCACGACTTCCAGGGGATTTCCTTCATAGAAATGGAAACGACCTTGAAGAGCCAAGACCTTGCGACCTGCCAGTTCACCATATACCAATTTACCAGCGTGACCAACTACTGTTGAACGGCCCCAGTTTGGAATGTCAACATAGTCTACTACAACTGGATTTTCAATTTCTTCTGCCAATTCTCCAAGACCTGATCCAAGGATTAGACCGAACTCAGGCGCTTGGATTCCCTTTTCTTTCAGGAAAGCAGCTGTTTCATTGATTTTGTCTAAAAATGTCATTGTGTGTCTCCTTTTTTATTTTTTAGCAATTGACCGATTTTGTCAAAAGTTTTTGCATTGCGAATGGTAATGTGGCGATAGAAAGGCATCTTGAGCAGGTGCTTATGATAGGCAGTCTTAGAGTAGGATTCTTCAGAAAATTTCCCCCATAAAATCCCAAGTTTTCCAAAATGAAGCACTTCATCTTTCAGCTCTAAACTTTTAACCGTCTCGATGACTTGGTCCACATCCAAGCCCTCAGTGTAAAAGAGGACATCCTTTCGTGCCAAGTCTCTGCTCCACCAAGCTGGTAGATTTTCAAGTTCCGCTTCAAAGTCCTCTAGACTCAGCAAAGAAAAGCTCTGAATAAATGGATAATGGACTTCAAAGAAAGTCTCTAACTTTTCAACCAATTGGGCTTTGGGATCTGTCGAAGTAAAGAAAATATTGCCACTGTTGATGTAGGTTTCAATATTTTCAAGTTCCAACTCTGTCAATTCTTGACGAAGTTCCGCCATGACGACCTTATTCTTACCACCAACATTAATGCCTCTCACCAGTAAAGCATAGCGCGTCATCTTATACCAATTTATCCAAGAAACTTTCCCCAATCATGGCAGTTTCCACGCCAAAGTTATCGGCAACAGTCGCTGAGATATCTGCAAAATGTCCGACTGGAATGACACCATTTCCTTTAAAGGAAGGACTGTAAGCTAAAAGTGGAATATATTCACGAGTGTGGTCTGTTCCTGCATAGGTTGGGTCATTTCCATGATCCGCAGTAATCAAGAGAAGGTCATTTTCTCGCATGGCTGCGATAATTTCAGGCAAGCGCTCATCGAACTCATGCAAGCAATCACGGTAGCCATGAGCATTACGACGGTGGCCGTAAAGGGCATCAAAGTCCACCAAGTTTGTGAATGAGAATCCTTTTTCAAACTCAGCAAGGCCCATAGTCTTCAATAGCGTATCAATTCCATGGCTGTTTGACTTGTTGTGGCCCATATCATGGTTGATACCCGCACCGTTAAAGATATCGTTGATTTTACCAACAGCGTAAGTATCGATACCAGCCTCGTTCAATTTATCCAAAACAGTCGGTGCAAATGGAGATACCGCCAAGTCACGACGATTTGCTGTACGAGTGAAATTACCAGGCTCACCTACATAAGGACGAGCAATGATACGACCTAAGAGAGCAGGTCGCTCAAGTGTAATCGAACGAGCGTATTCACAGATACGGTACAATTCATCCAAAGGAATGATGTCTTCATGAGCAGCAATCTGCAAAACAGGGTCAGCTGAAGTATAGATAATCAACTCCCCAGTTTCCATCTGACGTGGTCCAAAGTCATCGATAACAGCTGTTCCTGAGTAAGGTTTGTTGGCTTCACGAATGACCTTACGTCCTGAAAATTCTTCGATTTTTGTCAAGATTTCTTCTGGGAATCCGTTCCAGAAAGTATCGAAAGGCTCGGTAATGTTGAGCCCCATGATTTCCCAGTGACCAGTCATGGTGTCCTTACCAAGGGATACTTCTTCCAATTTTGTTGCATAACCTGTTGGATTGCTTTCAGCTGGAACAGTCTCAAGAGGAGTTTCGCGAGGAATATTTCCTAGACCGATTTTAGCCATGTTTGGCACATTCAAACCAACTGTTTTTGAAATGTGTCCCAGTGTGTCAGAAGCTCCATCTGGAACCCCTGCATTGACAAAGTTATTAGCATCTGGTGCAGCACCGATTCCTACAGAATCCAGTACCACCAAGTGAATACGATTAAATTTTGACATAGTGTATCTCCTTCTATTTTCCTTTTCTTGAGGTTAAAATCTGAATCCCGTCTCGTCCAGCAACAATAACCTTATCCACCATTTGGTTGAATAAGCCGTGCTCTACGACACCAACAACTTGGTCCAATTCTTGCCCAAAGGTAATTGGATCTTCGATGACATCCAAGGCTAAGTCAATGATAAAGTTCTGCATATCCGTCACAAAACGGTGGCCGTCTTTTTCACGGAAACTTGGTTTGTAGCCAGCTCGCTCAAAACGACGGAAAAGCTGTTCTGCACCATATTGAACCACTTCCACAGGCAATTTAAAAGCACCCAGTTTATCGACCAGTTTGCTTTCATCCACCACCCAAATGTATTCTTTTGAGGGCGTTGCCACAACCTTCTCCATGAGAAGGGCACCACCACCGCCTTTGATTCCATTAAACTGACTATCCACTTCATCCGCGCCATCAACCGTCACATCAACTAAATCTACTTGGTCAATAGACTTGAGCGGAATATTAAGCCCTTCAGCCTGTTTACTAGTCACGCTAGAAGTCGTTACGGCTGTAATCTGCAGTCCTTCTTCCTTAATCCGACGACCGATTTCTTCAACAAAATAATAGGCAGTAGAGCCAGTACCCAATCCTACTACCATGCCATCCTTGACAAACTCAGCAGCCTTGATGCCTGCCATTTTCTTCAGATTTTCCACTCAAACACCTCCACTAAAGAGCTACCTTCATTATATCATGTATACCTTTATTATTCAAAAGTTGGAAACATCAAATATTCTATTTTCAGTAACATTAAAACAAGAAAATAAGATTAAAAATATTTTCATTTCAGAAATTCTTTATTATAATTTTTAAAAATTTGTAAAATGAATAAAAAAAGCAATTAAACAAGAACATTCATTGTTATAAAACTATTTCCGTTTCTTTTTTCCATTTGAACTATTTTTCCAAAAATTTCTCATAATTGACCGCCTGTAATACAAAAAATGATTAAATAGAGACATAAATAAAATAGGGAACATATTTGGTAAAGTAAAGGTATTTAAAATTTTTTCAACAACCTATCGAAGTTGAAGGAAAAGGTTTCGATTGAGAATGAATCTGATTATGAAAATGATTGGTTTCAAAATTATAAAAACACATATTATCAGGTNTAAAAAACTTGATATTATGCGTTTTATCTTAAAAAATTCTAAATTTCCCACTCAAATTAAGTTCTCCCCCAGTCTCTTTTTAGATATTTTATTCATTACTTTAGGAAGAAAATTACTAATCTCCGTCGGCAAGACCACATAATGTTCTTGAGCTAGTTCTTGGGCTATGGCAGAATGAATATGAGTCGCTACTGCCACACGTTCATAAAGACTAGCTTGCTTAAACTGGCCTGCAAATCCTGCAATCATTCCAGCCAGAGTGTCTCCCATTCCCCCAGTCGCCTGATATGGACCGCCAACCTGTAACTGGTAATAATCAGATTGGCCAGCTTGCCAAATACGAGTAGCTGGACCTTTCTCTACCAAAATTGTTCCTTGAGGGAAGGAAATCAAGGCACTAGCTGTTGTAGCTTCGTTTTGCTTTTCAATCGTAATTCCAGACAGTTTTTCCCACTCCTTTTGGTGGGGAGTTAGGATAAGCTGACTGGAAGGAAATGACAATCTTGTTCTGGCAAGAATAGTCAAAGCACCTCCGTCTACAATCAAAATCTGATTCTGGCTTAAGCTAGCAAAGACCTGTTTGACTAGTTCTTCTCCAAAAGTATCGTCTCGTAAACCAGGCCCCACTAAGACTACTTCTGCCTTCTCCAACTGCTCTTTTAACAATTGCTGGTCTTGAAGAGAAAAGGCCATAGCCTCAGGTAAATGGCTGTGTAGAGCAAGGATATTTTCTCTATCTGTTCCAACAGTCACCAATCCTGCACCGCTTTTTACAGCTGCCAAAGCAGCCATGATAATAGCACCACCATAAGGATAGGTACCACCTAACAGAAGTAAGCGACCGTAGTCTCCTTTATGACTTGTACGAGAACGTTCAATAATGACTTTTTCTAGTAAGGCTTGATCAATCACTTTCATCGTTTTTTCCTCTCGCTTTTATTATACAACAAAAAGGAGGTGCAGACCTCCTTATTAAAAATTTAAAATTTAAAATTTATATTTAGTTACTAATCCAACAAAATGGGATTTGTTCTTAAGCACATAATGTATTCTTCGATTTTTCTCTCCAGCTCATCTTTATTTTCTTCCAAGGCAGGATAAAACCCTGTAACTCCGTATCCAATCATTTTGTACAGAGCGATAAGGTGGTAACTATTTTCCGATTTTTTATTTACTATATCAGATTCATTTGCAATCTCTTCCATATTGCATAGTTTCTCAAAAGTTTGTCTGTTTGCAATTTTTTGATAAGACTTCCACATTTCCTCTTCTGTTTTATCGCTTCGGTTAGGCGTTTACCAGGCCTTTTTCATTTGTGATATCCAAATATTTTTATAATCCTTGCTGCTAAAACTTATCAGTGATAACAACACATTCTTCCCAAAAGCTATACAAAAAAATTATATTTAAAAACTAATTCATAGCCTAACCGCACCTCATATTTATAGTCGGATATTTTAATATAAAGAGGAGTATCACAACAAACTATTCTATTTAATGGAACAATTACCCCTTTAACTTCTAATTTTCAATTTTCATTATCTATACCCAAAAATAATAAAACATTTTTCAATATCATCATATTCATAAGGAATACTAAATTTATTAAGCATACACTCTATTTCTGTTTTTTTATCAGTAACACATATCTTTGGCTCAATTAAACGTCCTTGACCAAGAACTTTCTCAAATTTACTTCTAATTTTAAACCATTCAACAATTCTCATATTCATATGAAAAAAATGTTCAGCAGCATCAATCGTCCAATACATGCTAGGCTCTTCTTCATCAAAAAACATCTTATATTGTATCGGGATGTCTCTCATGTTCTCCATGATGGAATCTATCAGTTCTTTCCATTTTGTATTGTTCATAAAAAAGGTTAGAGTTCTTTCTTCAATAACCTGTTTAATTTTTTCTTTTTCAGTTTTTTTGTTGTTATATTTCCCATTTTCAATTTCGTCTATAATGTGTTGCATTACAGATAACACTCTATCATCTATTCTTTGATAAACATAAGATGGCGATATACATTTTTATCTCTTTGTACATAATACCACCCGTAATGCACCCAACCAG
The DNA here is from genome assembly GCF_003944325.1 of Streptococcus mitis. GTDB lineage: Bacteria > Bacillota > Bacilli > Lactobacillales > Streptococcaceae > Streptococcus > Streptococcus mitis_CW. The sequence continues at coordinate 12,035 of NZ_RJPX01000020.1, forward strand.
TAACTATAAAATGGAAATCTCCCTCCCAACTTATATCGAAATAAATTCTATCTTCATCATTAGAACTACTTATTTTGATAACTCCACTTCTCGGATTTAGTTTTTCACATAAAATATCATTTATTAGTTTCATCTATCACTATTTTTACTTACACCTTCAAATTTACCAGTCTGTTTCTAATACAAACATTTTATTCTTCAAACTTTTCCTCAACATTAAAAATCACTTCACAATCGCAACCAGCACCATTTTCTCGCAAAAATTCTATAACCTTTTCAATATCCGCATTTTTATCTTTCAAAAACTCATTTGTTAAAGAAAAATCGTGATTACACTCTACCGTTTCTGATTTATCATTTAGATAATCAAATAATTCATAAAATAATTTCTTTTCCATCGGTAAGTTCTCTTCAAATTCTTCCATTTGTTTGACTTGATATTCTTGTAACAATTTTCTCTTCTCAAATTTGTTCATGAGCTTTTCTCCTTTATTAAATTGTTTTTTTTAATCATTTATTTTTTACGTTATACACCATATCTCCGATGTTCCAAACATACATAATTGCCGTCACTGGTCGTTTCCCATCTTCCCGCAGCCATCCTGTATATGTAGTTGTGTTGCCATAATAGCCTTCAATAATGATTTCAAATTCTGAGTCTATATATTCATACATAAATTGTTGTAAACCAATAGAATTTCCATTGAAACGTCCTTCACCCACGATTTTGTTAAATATCAATACATCGCACAGGTCGATATCACATTTTTTAAAACATATTTCACCAGGGTATGATCTTTTTTCACCTTCCACAAATTCATATATTTTATTAGACTTCCTACAAAACTAAAATCCTAGTTCACGGTTGATAATAGCAACAACCAAATTCATTCGTAATCCAAAGCGTTTACGATAATTTCGATAAGTTGTTGAAAACATTTTAAACGTTTTTACTTTGGCAAAAATATTCTCAATCTTGATTCTTTCTTTAGATAGCACATGATTATAAGATTTATCTTCAAGAGTTAGTGGCTTAAGTTTGCTTGATTTCCTCGGAGTTTGCGCTTGTGAATACATCTTCATGAGCCCTTGATAACCACTGTCAGCCAAGATTTTACCAGCTTGTCCGATATTTATACGACTCATTTTGAACAACTTCATATCGTGGCAATAGTTCACCGCAATATCCAAAGAAACAATCTCCCTTGGCTTGTGACAATCGCCTGAGCCTTCATAGCATGACATTTCTTTTTACCAGAATAATTCGCTAGTTGATTTTTTAGGACGGTTGATTTTTACCTCTGTTGCATCCACAATCACCGTATCCTCAGCACCAAGGTGAGTTTTTGAAATCGTAAAACCACTTTAAAGAAGAGTCACTTCAATCCATTGACTCCGACAGATTAAGTTGCTTTCGTGAATGCAAAAATCAGCCGCAATTTGTTCATAAGTGCGGTATTCTCGCGTGTATTGAAGAGTGGCCATAAGAAGGTCTTCTAGGCTTAATTTAGGTTTTCGTCCACCTTTTTCGTGTTTAAGTTGATAAGCTGTTTTTAACACAGCTAACATCTCTTCAAAAGTAGTACGCTGAACACCAACAAGGCGCTTAAACCGAACATCAGTTAATTGTTTACTTGCTTCATAATTCTATTGTATCATATTTTTGTTTCGCAGGAAGTCTAGTGGATGAACGCCTTTTTAGAAGAGCTTTCACAAGTTTATCCAGATGATTATCTTTTACTTGTCATAGACAATGCTATATGGCATAAATCAAGTACCTTAAAAATTCCGAGTAATATTGGCTTTACCTTTATTCCTCCACACACACCAGAGATGAACCCCATTGAACAAGTGTGGAAAGAGATTCGTAAACGTGGATTTAAGAATAAAGCCTTTCGAACTTTGGAAGATGCCATACAAGGACTGGAGAAGGAAATGATAAAGTCCATCGTTAATCGGCGATGGATTAGAATGCTTTTTGAAAACAGATGAGTATAAGTTAGAACAAGGAAAACATTACAATGTAACCATCATTCACCTTGCAAAAAAACTTATCAGAATGCTGTTTTATCTTCTCAAAAACGAGCTACCCTTTGACGAACAAAAGTGATGTAACTTCTGAATTTGACACAGGATTACCTTTGAAAAAATGGATTTTTTCAAGGGATTTTTGACGTGCTCTAAAATCAGCAAATTTGAAACAAGAAATATTTTAGATAAAACTATTGACTTTTCTTATAGTTTGTCTTTTGTAATCTTATATCTAAAATTTAATATTCATTTCTGCCATTTCAGATATAGCTATAAAAAATACACTCTCTTCAGCGATTTTTCTCTTATTTTCTATCCAATGTCCGAAGGGCTGCCTGATAGGTTTGCTCCATCAGCATGGTAATGGTCATAGGGCCAACACCTCCAGGAACTGGCGTAATGTGACTAGCAAGTGGTGCAACCGCCTCATAATCAACATCCCCACAAAGCTTTCCATTTTCATCTCGGTTCATCCCTACGTCAATGACAACCGCACCTGGTTTCACAAAATCAGGAGTCACAAACTTGGCACGACCGATTGCGACCACAAGAATATCCGCTTTTGCAGCAACCTTGGCGAGATTATGGGTGCGTGAGTGAGTCAAGGTCACTGTCGCATTCTTGGCCAACAGAAGCTGGGCCATGGGTTTCCCAACAATGTTTGAACGACCGATGACAACCGCATTTTTACCTTCTAAGTCAATCCCATATTCATGAAACATTTCCATAATTCCTGCAGGTGTCGAAGGAATCATGACAGGATGACCAGACCATAGACGCCCCATGTTTAAGGGATGGAAACCATCTACATCCTTTTCTGGGTCAATGGCCAACAAAACTGCCTCTTCATCGATATGTTTTGGTAATGGTAACTGGACCAATATCCCATGCCAAGCTGAATCTTGATTGTATTTAGCAATCAGGTCTAACAATTCCTCTTGAGTAATGGTCTCTGGAACTCGCACTACTTCGCTACGGAAACCAGCCGCAAGGGCTGACCTCTCCTTGTTGCGAACATAGACTTGGCTGGCTGGATTATCCCCAACCAAAATCACTACCAAACCAGGCACTAGGCCTGTTTCTTCCTTTAATCTTGCAGTCTTTTCAGCCAGCTGTCCTTGTAACTTAGCTGCTAGACCCTTCCCATCAATAATCTGTGTCATATTACTTCTCTTTTCTTACAAATATCTTTAATTATACCAAAAAATACAATATAGCTCTAACACTTCTTGACTAGGTCAGCCTATAGTTTCAAACTATAAGAAAAAGCTCGGGTCGAGCTTTTCACTAATCTTGTCTTGAAATCTTAAAATAGATTATAAAACCTTACTCAAGAAGTCTTTAGTCCGTTGTTCTTGGGTTTGTTCAAAAATCTGTTCTGGTGTTCCGTCTTCAACAACCACACCGTCTGCCATAAAGATGACACGGTCTGCCACTTCACGAGCAAATCCCATCTCATGTGTTACGATAACCATAGTCATTCCTGATTTGGCAAGGTCTTGCATAACAGCCAGAACTTCTCCAACCATCTCAGGGTCTAGGGCTGAAGTTGGCTCGTCAAAGAGCAAAACATCTGGTTCCATTGCCAACCCACGCGCGATGGCAATCCGTTGTTGCTGGCCACCTGACAAACTCTGTGGATAAGCATCTGCCTTATCTGGCAAACCAACTTTTTCCAACAGCTCTTGGGCTCTCTTCTCAGCCACTGCCTTGCTCTCACCTTTGGTCTTGATAGGTGACAAGGTGATATTTTCCATCACAGTCATATTAGGAAAGAGATTGAATTGTTGGAAAACCATGCCCATCTTCTCACGCATGGCAAAGAGGTCATTCTTCTTATCCGTAATATCGACTCCCTCAAAGATAACTTTCCCCTTGGTCGCTTCTTCCAACAAATTCATAGAACGAAGCAAGGTAGATTTCCCGCTCCCTGAAGGACCGATGATAACGACAACTTCTCCTCTTTTAATCTCGAGGTTGATGCCCTTCAATACTTCATTCTTTCCAAATGATTTATGTAAATTTTCAATTTTTATCAAGGTTTCTGTCATTATTTTTTATCTCCTTGTCCCATACGTTTTTCAAAAGCTTTCAAGGCTACTGTCAAAATAGAAGTCATAATCAAGTAGTAAAAGGCTGCAAATAAAAGTGGTGTTAAAGGTAGATAGGTTGTTGTAGAAACTGTTGTAGCCCCGTTCCACAACTCCATAACACCGATAGCTGATAAGAGGGAGCTGTCCTTGATAATGGTGATAAATTCGTTCCCCAATGCTGGCAAAATATTTTTGATTGCTTGTGGCAAAATCACATATCTCATAGCATTTTTAGGACGAATCCCTAGCGAATAAGCCGCTTCTAGCTGACCTTTTGGAACTGCATTAATCCCAGCACGAACAGTCTCAGAAACATAAGCACCACTATTCATAGAAATAATCAAAATCCCTGGAATCAGCCGAGAAAGATCAACACCTAAAATTCCAACCTGAATAGTCGGAGCATTGATGTGCATAAGAGCAAAGGCAATCATAATCTGAACCATCATCGGTGTCCCACGGAAAATCCAAACGTACAAGTTGGCGAGGCAAACAAGCGGTTTAAACTTTGAACGTTGCCCAAAAGCCAAGACAACACCCAAAATAGTTCCCAAAAAGACAACACAGATAGAAATGAGAACCGTCACAACAGCCCCATAGTTAAAATAAGGTAAATACTTAGGTAAAAAAGAAAAATTCATAGTCACACTGCTTTCTAAAATAGAATACTGTATGATTATAACATATACTGAATTAAAATTCAAACTTTTTATCCAATTTATTCTAAAAAACTTTAAGCTGGTAGAATTAGCGAGAAATCTTAGTTTTTTCTAGTCAAGTTGACCTCCTTTATGGTAAAATAGTAACGATAAGAAATGAAGGAGAATCAAAATGGAATCACATTTGGTTAGAATCATCAATCGCCTTGAAGCAATGGCAAAAGACGGCGGAAATTTAAAACGTAATTTTGAACGCGAAGGAGTTGTTGTTGCAGAAGTTGCATACAGCCACGACGAAGAAAACGGCTCAATCTTTACCCTTCGTGATGTAGAAGCTCGCGAAACTTATACTTTTGATAGCATTGACTTAATCGCCATGGAGATTTACGAACTCCTCTACTAATCTAAAACAAGCTGGGATTCCCCTGCATGTCTAACCAAAATCCTTTTTGTCTCACAAATAGGATTTTTTTATAGTCCAAATCCACGAAGATTTTCATTGTAACAACTTCTCAAAGCTGCAATCTTTTTACTTGCTTTACACCCCAATCCTGTTATAATGAGAGTATAGAAATTTGACTATTTTTGACCTTTGAACAGGTCAGGCTAAAGAAAGAAATGAGGTAGATGTATGCTTTGTCAAAACTGTAAAATTAACGACTCAACAATTCATCTTTACACCAATCTCAATGGAAAACAAAAACAAATTGACCTCTGTCAAAACTGCTACAAGATTATCAAGACTGATCCTAACAACAGTCTCTTTAAAGGAATGACGGATCTAAATAATCGTGACTTCGATCCCTTTGGTGATTTCTTCAATGACCTAAACAATTTCAGACCGTCCAACAATACTCCTCCTATTCCCCCAACCCAATCAGGTGGAGGTTACGGTGGAAACGGCGGTTATGGTTCCCAAAANCGTGGATCTGCTCAAACTCCACCCCCAAGCCAAGAAAAAGGCCTGCTAGAAGAATTCGGTATCAATGTAACAGAGATTGCTCGTCGTGGCGATATAGACCCCGTTATTGGACGCGATGATGAAATTATCCGTGTCATTGAGATTCTCAATCGCAGAACCAAGAATAATCCTGTTCTTATCGGCGAGCCAGGTGTCGGAAAAACGGCCGTTGTCGAAGGTCTAGCTCAGAAAATCGTTGATGGTGATGTTCCACATAAACTCCAAGGTAAACAAGTCATCCGTCTGGATGTGGTTAGCCTAGTTCAAGGAACGGGTATCCGTGGACAATTTGAAGAACGCATGCAAAAACTCATGGAAGAAATTCGCAAACGTGAGGACATCATCCTCTTTATCGATGAAATCCATGAAATTGTCGGTGCTGGTTCTGCAGGCGATGGCAATATGGATGCAGGAAATATCCTCAAGCCAGCCCTTGCTCGTGGGGAACTGCAACTGGTCGGTGCCACTACCCTCAATGAGTACCGTATCATTGAAAAAGATGCTGCCCTAGAGCGTCGTATGCAACCTGTTAAGGTCGATGAACCAACAGTGGAAGAAACAATCACTATCCTCAAAGGGATTCAAAAGAAATACGAAGACTATCACCACGTTCAATATACCGATGCTGCAATTGAAGCAGCTGCAACTCTTTCCAATCGCTACATCCAAGATCGCTTCTTGCCTGACAAGGCCATTGACCTCTTAGATGAAGCGGGCTCTAAGATGAACTTGACCTTGAATTTTGTCGATCCTAAAGTAATTGATCAGCGCTTGATTGAGGCTGAAAATCTCAAATCTCAAGCTACACGAGAGGAAGATTTTGAGAAGGCCGCCTACTTCCGCGATCAGATCGCCAAGTATAAGGAAATGCAAAAGAAAAAGGTCACAGACCAAGATACTCCTATCATCAGTGAGAAAACCATTGAGCACATTATCGAGCAGAAAACCAATATCCCTGTTGGGGATTTGAAAGAGAAAGAACAATCTCAACTCATCCATCTAGCTGAAGACCTCAAGTCTCATGTTATTGGACAGGACGATGCAGTTGATAAAATAGCCAAAGCTATTCGCCGTAATCGTGTCGGACTTGGTACCCCTAACCGCCCAATCGGAAGCTTCCTCTTTGTCGGCCCAACTGGTGTCGGTAAGACAGAACTTTCCAAACAACTGGCCATCGAACTCTTTGGTTCTGCTGACAGCATGATTCGCTTTGACATGAGTGAATACATGGAAAAACACAGTGTTGCGAAATTAGTTGGTGCTCCTCCAGGTTATGTTGGCTACGATGAGGCTGGGCAATTAACTGAAAAAGTCCGTCGCAATCCCTACTCTCTTATTCTCTTGGATGAGGTAGAGAAAGCTCATCCAGATGTCATGCATATGTTCCTACAGGTCTTAGACGATGGTCGTTTGACAGATGGACAAGGACGTACCGTTAGCTTCAAGGATGCCATTATTATCATGACCTCAAATGCAGGGACTGGAAAAGCCGAAGCTAGCGTTGGATTTGGGGCAGCTCGCGAAGGACGTACCAACTCTGTTCTTGGTGAACTCGGTAACTTCTTTAGCCCAGAGTTTATGAACCGTTTTGATGGTATCATTGAGTTCAAAGCTCTCAGCAAGGATAATCTCCTTCATATCGTCGAGCTCATGCTAGCAGATGTTAACAAGCGCCTCTCTAGCAACAATATCCATCTGGATGTAACGGACAAGGTCAAGGAAAAATTAGTTGACCTCGGCTATGATCCAAAAATGGGAGCACGTCCACTTCGTCGTACTATTCAAGACTATATTGAAGACGCAATTACTGACTACTATCTTGAAAATCCAAGTGAAAAAGACCTCAAGGCAGTGATGACCAGCAAGGGCAAGATTCAAATTAAGTCTGCCAAAAAAGCTGAAGTAAAAACTTCTGAAAAAGAAGTATAAATACTATAAAAAAGAGTAGAAAATGAAAATTTTCTGCTCCTTTTTACTAAAATAACTATAAATTCTTGACAGCTCGGCCTTTGTCCATTATGATAATAATAACGATACTAGATAATGAGGAAAATGCAATGGCAAACCCAACTTTCGGAGAAAAAAAAGCAAATACAGACTATGTTGCACGCTATGGAGTGTATGCAGTTATCCCAGACGCTGAACAAAAACAAATTGTTCTTGTTCAAGCGCCTAATGGCGCTTGGTTCTTACCAGGTGGCGAAATTGAAGCAGGTGAAAATCATCAGGAAGCCCTAAAACGTGAATTGATTGAAGAGCTTGGATTCACTGCTGAAATTGGTACCTATTACGGACAAGCTGACGAATATTTCTACTCTCGTCACCGTGACACCTACTACTACAATCCTGCCTACCTCTATGAAGCGACTTCCTTCAAAGAAGTACAAAAACCACTAGAAGACTTTAATCATATTGCCTGGTTCCCTATTGACGAGGCTATTGAAAACCTCAAACGTGGTAGCCATAAATGGGCCATCCAATCTTGGAAAAAACAGCATAAGATTGACTAATACTCTTCGAAAATCTCTTCAAACCACGTCAGCTTCGCCTTGTCGTATATATGTGACTGACTTCGTCAGTCTTATCTACAACCTCAAAACAGTGTTTTGAGCAACCTGCGGCTAACTTCCTAGTTTGCTCTTTGATTTTCATTGAGTATAAATCATGCTACTTTATTCAAAAAGTGCTATAATAGAATTAGAAAATCGGAGGAAATGTTATGAAGCTTATCAATACGACAAACTCACACTCGCAACTTGTAAAAAGCCAGCTAGAAAGTACCGATGCAACCCTTGTTGAGGTCTATTCTGCGGGAAATACAGATGTTATTTTTACCCAAGCTCCGCTTCACTATGAAATCCTCATTTCAAACAAACACCGTGCTATTCGCGAAACTGAAATCGAAGCTATTCAAGAATTTTTCTTGAATCGTAAAATTGATAAGGACTCTATTGATGAGGCCAATATCAAAACCCTCTACTCAGAGAAATTAATTGAAATTTCGATTCCAACCAAATAACATTTTGGAGAGATTAAAAAGTTTTTTGAACCTTATAAGCCAAACATAGGTTCTGATTTACTTTTTAAATCGTCTCCAATTTTTTATCTTAAGATTTTATCATACAAGATTTTATAGACAATTAATAAAAAAGATTTGGTTCTGCTTCTCACAAAACCAAATCTTTTTTATTATGTTAGAAACGAATTGTCTCACGTGTCTTTTCATATGAAGTAACGAAACGGTTGGTTACACCAGGTTCTGCGACTTCCAAAGCTTGCGAAATCTTATCAAATGAAGCATGGTAATCAAATTCTTTTTCAAAGATTTCTAATGAGTCATTAAAGGCTTCCTGAATTCGTTCATCAAATGAGCGGTAACGATTCGAATACTGTAGTAGTTGTTCAGTCAAAGTTGCATATTTAACAATATCATAAGTTTCATCTTCAAGTGCTTCCATATCATTTGTTGTAATCTCAAGCATACGATTTACAACTTCGATATTGACCTGAGCTTCTTCTAGTTCAGCCATTAACTCTTCTGTATGGTTACTTGCTGTAAAGAACAACTGCAAGAAATTCTGAGGAATACCTGGAAGATTGCGTTTTTCCATATATCTCTTAATTGTATGAAGACGATTAACATAAACATTTGCTTTCTGGCGAGCATTGATATCATCTTTTTCAATCTGAGCAAGACGTTGACTAAGTTCAACTTGCTCATCCTCAATTTCTTTCAAAGTTGCTTGTAAGTTTTCCAAACGTTCTTCAAGTAATGAATATGGCTCAAAATATTCCTCTTGTTCAGAAGTTAATGCTAATACAGATTCTTCCAAAGAGTCTAATTCAGATTGCAATCTATGAACATGACTAACATCTATTTCAGAAAGTAGATAATTCTGGCTTAGTCGTTGAATATCATCCACTAAAACAGTATTACTATCTTTCATATGTTGAAGATAAGTAGGAAGTGTTGCTACTAAACTTTCTACCACTTTCTGTGCAGCAATTTCTCGTGTAAAAATATCATAAAGTGCATTAATCTCTTCTTGGATTTGAGTATTTTCGTACTCTGCATTATCCAATTCTAATTGCGCAATATTCTCATGATTTTTCTTGAGAGCTTCATAAAGCAGTTGGAAACGTGCTTCAATATCCGTTTCAGCAAAATGATAATTAGCATCTAAAAGCTTACGGTAACCATCCTCCAAATCTTCTAGCTGATCAGGTAGCTCTTTAGATAATGTTGTTACAACTGCTGGTATACGATCAACAATATGTGTCAAAGCCAAGATATGATTTTCAGCATTATCCAAAATCACAGCAGCTTCTACTGGGTCACCAGACGAGTTTAAAGTTACAAACTGAGAAAACTCTGATTGGATATTTTCCAATTGTTTTTCGATTTCAGACAACCCTTGTCCATATTCTTCAGAATGATCAGCAACTCGGTGTTGTAACTCTTCAAACAAGTCCAAGGTATGCAGAACACGTCCACTATTTTTAGACTCTTGTTTCTCCAAATCTGCTAAAGCATTGCGAATTGCTGCAATATCTTCTTCAATCAAGGTTATTTGACTCTCGATTTGATCAATTTGATGACTCGCTTTGAAAAAACGGAATGAGTTATTGTAGCCTTCTGCCTCGAAAAGATTATTTTCAATATCGGCAAAAGAATTAAGAGATAAATCAACCCATTTTTGATTCCATTCACGGAAAGTCACTTGACTTTGTCCAATCAAGTGCATATTTTTTACAGCTTCAACTTCATCATTAACTGGCAGATTGTACAGCTCTTCTTTTTTCTCTTCTAAAATTGCTAATTTACTTTCATTGCGCTTCCTTACATAGATTGCGATAGCATAGGCAATGACCAATAAAACTGCAACTGCAATTATTAAATAAATTACTAGTCTAGCAGACATATTAAACTCCTTTTTTACTTGAAACAATCGTAATGATTATATCATATTTTTTAGACCAAGGGAACTACTTCTCCCGATTTTTTAGACATCAAGTGTACTATAGACAGCATTTTCTTCAATAAACTCACGACGAGGTTCTACTCGATCCCCCATCAACATATCAAAGATTTTATCTGCTTCTGCAGCATCATCCACAGATACTCTAGCCATTAAGCGGTGTTCAGGATCCATGGTTGTTTCCCACAATTGGTGGTCATCCATTTCACCAAGACCTTTATAACGCTGAATAGTTGGTTTGGTACGTCCCTCACTATAGCGGACTAAGGCTTCTTGGAGTTTGATTTCTTGATCTGCACCCGGCTGGATATATTCTTTAATCTCACTTCCAACCTTGACACCATAGATTGGTGGTTGGGCAATATAAACATAACCAGCTTCTAGGATTGGTTTCATATAACGATAAATCAAGGTCAAAAGAAGGGTACGAATGTGGGCTCCATCGACATCGGCATCGGTCATCAAAACGAGTTTTTGGTAACGGGCTTTCGAAACATCAAATTCTGCTCCAAATCCTGTTCCCATCGCTGTAAAAAGACTTCGAATTTCTTCGTTGGCAAGAATTTTATCCATGCTTGCTTTTTCAACGTTCAAAATCTTACCACGAATTGGAAGAATTGCCTGAAATTCACGGTTACGACCTGATTTGGCTGACCCTCCAGCTGAATCTCCTTCGACGATGAAAAGTTCTGTTTCCGCAGGATTGTTAGAAGAACAGTCTGCTAGTTTTCCTGGAAGATTGGAAATTTCCAAACCAGATTTTTTACGAGTGACTTCACGCGCACGCTTGGCAGCTACACGAGCTTTGGCAGCCAAAATCCCTTTTTCCACAATACGTTTAGCAATCTGTGGATTTTCCATGAGGAAATCAGAAAAGGCATCACTGAAGAGGCGATTGGTAATCTTGACCACTTCACTATTTCCCAATTTGGTCTTGGTTTGTCCTTCAAACTGCGGATTTGGGTGTTTAACTGAGATAACTGCAGTCAGTCCTTCACGGACATCTTCTCCTGTCAGATTGTCTTCATTATCTTTGAGCAACTTATTTTTACGAGCATAATCATTGATAACACGAGTCAGTGCTGTACGGAAACCTTGCTCATGCGTTCCACCTTCATGGGTATGAATATTGTTGGCGAAACTCATGACATTTTCATGATAACCCGTTGTGTACTGCATGGCTACTTCAACTGTGATATCATCCATCTCACCGTCTGTGTAGATTGGTGTATCAAAGATCACATCCTTATTCTCATTGATATATTCAACGTAACTAGCAATCCCACCTTCATAGTGGTAATGCTTGGTTTGTTCCAAACCTTGGCGCTTATCTGTGATGGAGATTTGAAGACCGCGATTTAGAAAGGCCAATTCTTGAATCCGTTTATTTAATTTATCAAAATCAAAAGTTGTTGTTTCAGTGAAGATTTCTGGGTCCGGTATAAAATGAACCGTTGTTCCAGTTCTATCTGTGTCTCCAACTACTTCAAGATCTGCAACAACATGACCACGACGGTATTCTTGGTAATGAATTTTACCGTTTTTGTGGACATGAACGTCTAATTGAGTGGAAAGGGCGTTAACTACTGACGACCCCACTCCGTGAAGACCACCTGAGACCTTATAGCCACCACCGCCGAATTTTCCTCCAGCATGAAGGACAGTAAAGACAGTCTCAACGGCAGGTCGACCTGTTTTTTCCTGAATATCGACTGGGATACCACGCCCATCATCGACAACAGTGATCGAATTATCTGGCTCAATGAAGACTTGAATATGGTTGGCAAATCCTGCCAAGGCCTCGTCGATTGAGTTATCAACAATTTCCCAGACTAGATGGTGAAGACCTTCTTTTGAGGTTGATCCGATATACATCCCTGGACGCATACGTACAGCCTCTAAGCCCTCTAAAACTTGAATTTGACTGGCATCATAATCCTGTGCCTGCAGATTTTTGATTTCTTCTGTCATCTTTTTCCTTTTTCTTACATGTCTAATACTTGTCTTAAATTCACGATACTGGTAAACAAGTGAGTAGCTAGTCCTGCAGCTTGACCTGCTTCGATATCAATGGGACGATCACCAATAACAAGACCAGAGCTAATCTGATACTTTTCTCTTAAATAAATCATGGACTCAGGATCTGGTTTTCTCTTAAAGCCTGAGTTAGAAGTCACCACTTCTGTAAAATAAGCTGCTATAGAAGTTTTTTCTAAAATTTCCAAGACCTGATCATTTCGATGAGAAACCAAAAAATGACGCCCACCTTGACTTGAAATGTCTTCCAATAAATCAGAAACTCCATCAAATAAAATCGGGTGTTCAAGCTCTCTGGATTCATTTTCCTTGTACTTTTCTAAAAAATGCTCTAAGTTGGGAGCGAATGTCTCAATCGCAAAATCAGTAGAAACCTTTAAAGCCTGATAGACACTATCATGATCTTGTGTGATACCATACAGCACTAATGTTTCAACAAATGCGGCTGTTGAAGTTTCATAATTATCCAGTAAAGTTCCACCTAAATCCCAGATGTAATCGTGATATTTCATAGCTTTCATTATACCATTTTTTCCTTAAAAAAGCGATGATTTCCTAGATTTTTCCAAGTAAAAAAACGAGAGAGTGACTCCCGTTTTACTGATTTTCACCAAAGACATCTCGATAGAGCATTCCTGCTCGTAAACTCTCTGCGTCTCCTCCTAATTGCTCCACCAACTCGTAGGCAAAGGCAAGGGCTGTTGAGGGACCTCGACTGGTTATCAATTGACCATCTACCACTACTGTTTTCTTGACGTAGTGACCATCAAGGATTTGCTCTTGAACACCGTCATAACAAGTGTATTCCTTGTTTTTCAATACACCTGCTTGATTGAGGGCAATTGGCGCCGCACAAATGGCTGCCAGTTTCTTCCCTTCTTGCTCGAAATTTTGCAATTCTTGAATTAAAGCCTGATTTTCACGCAAATGTGCAGAACCAGGCATCCCTCCAGGAAGGACAATCATGTCATAGTCTGATAAATCACCATCAAATACACGATCTGCTCTGACTTGGATTGCGTGCGAACCTGTTACTTGCTCCTCAAATCCTACCATATCACAAGTGATACTTGCTCGACGCAAGACATCTACAACTGTCAAAGCTTCAATTTCTTCAAAGCCCTGAGCTAACATTACTGCTACTTTAACCATGATTTTCTCCTTATTTGATTCGTTTTAATACAACCTTTTTCCGTTTGAATGGGACTTTTCCACTCTTTTCTTCAGCTAGATTAGTCTGGTAACTCATCGATAAAAGCAAGCCAACACCAATCAGATTACTAATAATAGCTGATCCTCCTTGTGAAATGAAAGGCAGAGGAATCCCAGTCAAAGGAAGCAAGCCCGTCACAGCACCGATATTTTCAAAGATGTGGAAGAGCAACATCATAATCAAACCAGTGGAAATATAGGTGTAGAACTGGTTATTTGATTTGAGAGTAATCTTCAACATACGGTAAATGAGCATGAGATAGAGAGCAATGACAAGGACTGAGCCAATGAAGCCAAAATCTTCTGCGATAACCGTGAAAATCATATCCGACTCGCGAACTGGAATAAGTAGATTCGAAGCATTAAATCCCTGACCAAATAGGCCACCACTGCCAATAGCAATTTGTCCTTGAGCCTGCTGGTAAGTGGTTGTTTGGGCAAAGTCAAAAGGATTGAGCCAAGCCAAGATACGATTGATTTGGTAAGTCGGCATTCCTAATTGATGAAGAAAAGCCCTTCCGTCCTTGCTGATAAAAATAGCTAAGAAGCCAGCAATACCTGTTACCGCAGTCACAAATACTGGGATAATAATTTTCCAAGAAACTCCTGATAACAAGACGATTCCTGAGAAAATGGCTACAAAAACCAAAGCCGTCCCCAAGTCACTTTGAAGTGCCAAAAGAACTAGGACTGGAATGGTAAAGAGAATCATCCAGAAAATCAATAAGAAGTCCAGCGGAACTGTGCGTCTCCATTCCTTATGTTTTTTGGTAAACTGGACAATGACACGAGCCAACATGAGGATATAGGATATCTTCATAAATTCTGACGGCTGGAACAAAGTAATACCATTTATCGATACCCAGTTTTTGGCACCTGTGGATGCAACTAAGCTTGGATTATAAAAAACAATCGGCAATACCATAAGTCCCAAGCCTAAAATATATAGAAAGGGGGTCACCTTCCAAAGAAATTCTGTATTAAAGAGCATGACGATAAAACCAATCACAAGCCCCAAGGCAATCCAGGCGACCTGCTGCCCTAAAATGGGCAGAATATTGTTTGGATAATCATGACTAACAGCTATATAGATAGCCACCACGCCAATAACCAGTAGAAAAAATACTGGTAATAGCAAACTATAATCGACTCTAGAGTCGAGAGAACGTTTCATATACACTAACCTTATACTTTCATACAATACTATTTATCAAAGTTCATTTAAAAATCTATCAATAGCCTCATTAACTTCAGATTGAGCGATCGTTGTAACGCTCGCTTCTTTTGCTAGAGAAGTCACTATTTGCTTGCCGTATCGCTTTCCGACAATTCTCTTATCCAAAATAAGAGTTAAGGAACGTTGGTGTTCGCGTCTCATACTTCTTCCCAAAGCCTGCTTTAAACGAATAATGGCCATAGGCAATTGATAATCATAAAAGGCATTTTTCCCTTCTTGATTCAGTTCCTGATTAATCTTTTTAGTTAAGGGCTCTTGGGGATTTTGGAAAGGAAGTCTTGGTACAACTTGAATCACAAAAGGATGACTTGAAAAATCAACTCCCTCCCAGAAACTTGCTGCACCAAGCAGGATTTGTTGTTCACCTTTTTCAAAACGTTTCTTTAGCTGATGGACATCGCCATTTTTATACTGGGCTAAATGACTTACAGGGAGTAAATTTGATACTGCTAGAAGCATGTCTTTAGCAGTAAAGAGAACCAAAATCGGTTGCTGGAAAGCTTGAACTTTCATCAGCAAATCAGCTACCTCCTTGGCATAGACTTCTAAGGAGGTTTCTGTTACTAGAGGAAAATCTTTGATCAAGACCACTTCTTGATCCTGTTTTTTACCAGCTTCAACCTTGACAAATTTGGCTTCAGGATAGCCTAAAAGGTCTGCCAAAGAAACCCTCTGACTAATCTCAAGAGTGGCCGACACTCCCAAGACTTGACATGAATCAGGCACTAAAGAAGATAGAAAAATACGACCTGATTTTGTAGAAGAAATCTGAATTTTCTTCTGACTCGTTTCAGTTGCTTCAAGCCAGTAATCACCTTCAACAGTAAAATAGCGAACCAGTTCCTCAAAGCCTTCTACCTCTAATTCTGAAAAATACTGGCGGAGATTGGCAAAAGAATCCAAGATACTCTTCTTAGATTTTCCAGACTGAAATTGTTCTATCAAGTAAATAAACTCAAAGCGAATACTTTCTAGTATTCGTTGTTGAATCCTGTTTTGTTCTTCTACTAAAGCCTTATCAACTAAAGCAATAATAGACTGGATATCGTAGGTCTCTTGAAGCAGATTTTCTATAGCCAACAAAACTTTTTGGACTTCATCAATAATCAATAAACGGTCGCTGACAAATTCAGGATTATCTTCAAGTCTGGTTACAAGATAGGCATGATTGGTCACTAAAAGCTTACAGGTTTGTGCCCTTTCTTGACTACGTTTCCAGAAATCTTCCGTCACAAATAAGCTTTTAGAAGATAAATTCCCATCATGACGAAGGTCTGTCAGAAAATGTTGGTAACGGTAGAGTTGGCCGATTTCATCCAAATCCCCAGTTTCTGTCTCTGTCAACCAGACCAAGAGTTGCATTTTAAACCGTCTAAATAAGCGATTTTCATCATTTTCCTGCAAGGAACGATAAAAAGCATCCAACTTCAGGTAATTTTGTGGTCCCTTTAAAGAATGAATATCTGTATGGAACACATCTTTAAGACGTTTACCTTCTTCTTCCATGGTTTGATTTTGAAGAATCTTTGTCGGAACGCTAAGGACAATCTGACGATTTTCCACTTGGGACAAAGCGGGTAAGAGATAGCCATAAGTTTTCCCAATCCCAGTTGGCGCTTGAATTAATGATACAGTCTCATCTTTCAATAGCAAGCCAACCTCTTTAGCAAAACTTTCTTGCTCCTCCCTCACTTCAAGGTTCAACAGAGAAATATTTTTAGAAAAATCCTGAGATAATTTTCGCGGCTTCAGAGGAGCTGTAGTTTTCTTGAAATACAGTCCTTGAACTTGAACCAAGTCTGGAGAACTCAGGATAGATTGACTACGATAAATTTCTTCAATAACCAGGTAGGACTCATATAAGAGAGCGTCAGCCATCTCCAGCAAGCGTTCCAAAAGACCTTTAGGAAGCTGAGCCATCTTTTTCCGTAGAAATAAGAGTAATTCTGCTGTAGCTTGAGCATCTGAAAGGGCTGTATGGGCGTGTTTTAGAGAAATTCCTAATTCTCGACACAAAATCGGTAAACTATATTTTTCCAGTTCAGGGAAAAAGACCTGAGCCAATTCGACCGTGTCAACACGAGGACTTCTTAGTTCATAGCCTTCAAAAAATAAATTTTCTGCCAAGAGATTGGCATCAAACTGAACATTATGGGCTACAAAAATCCCATTCTCCACCAAGTCAAAGATTTTTCTTGCAACTTGCGAAAAATCAGGTGCTTGCGCCAGACGTTGGTCTGTCAATCCTGTCAGTTCTTTGATATGAGCATCTAAGGGTTCATGTGGATTGACATCCGTCGTATAGTGATCGACGATTTTCCCATCCTCAATCACAACAATTCCCACTTGAATAATTTTAGCCTTACTACCTGTGCTAGTTGCCTCTAAATCAACCACAACATAGCGATTACCAATCGTTTCCATTATAAAAAATTATACCAAAAAAAGGGCCATTTGGCACCTGCAAACATGGGATAATTTTCAAACTCAAGAAGGGCACTTTACTTAAAAGTCTCAGTAAACAGAGCGTCCTAGCCTACTGATTTTTTGAAAATATTGGAGAATAAGAAAAATTGAGAGAAGAAAGGTTTGCATCTTCCTTCTCTCAACGAATCATTTACTTTATTTAACCATATCAGGATCGTAGTCATAAAATCCTGTATCAAGGAAACGGTTTTTAGGGTGAAGTTTACGAACTTCTTCATCCAGTAAGAAGGCTTGGTCATGGCTAAAGTTGCCCTCTCGAATCAAGCTACGCGCTTGGATAAAGAGTTTTGCAATCTCAACAAAGTTCTGACCAGGTGTATAGAGACCTTCTAATTTCCAGTGAGTAAAACCATGCTCTACCAATTCTGTCAATTTTGTCATCAAATCAAGGTCATTGTTGGCAAAAATGTGGGTTCCATGATTGTCTTCAAAAATGGAATAGTGGCTCTCGGGGTCACTTGGCTCAGCCAAGAAGAGGTCACGCGTACGCGTCTTTTCATCATCGATGTGCGTGAAGTTATAGTAGTTTTGCAAGAGCGGACGTTTAGAATGGTGAATGACACTAGCACCATAAACCAACACTTCAGCAGGAATTTCCAAAATCTCAGGCATCTTGAAGAGCTCAGCAGATGGAATTTCACGCGCCAAAACAGCCTCAGATGCGCCAGCCTTTTGTCCCCAGAAGTTAATCTGACGACTGCTTGTCACCATAGTTGAGGCATCGTAGATAGTCTTAAAGGAATAACCATCGCGATTGACCACATAAAAGACACCTGCATCTCCAATTGTAATGTAGTCTGTCTTGATTTCTTCCAAGAAATCCAGGAAAGGCTTGATACGGTCCATCATATCTTGGTGCATGAGGGCATTGACCGCAACAATCAATTCCTTACCAGCATCATGAACCAGCTTAGCGATTTCACGCAATTGGTCATGACTAAAGGTTGTTGGCAGACGAAGTCCAAAATCTTTCTCACCGACATAGATACGGTCTACGCCAGCTTCGAGCAGTTGTTCAACTTGTTCAATACTTTCAGCAGTTGCTGTAATAATAATCTTTTCCATAAGAAAAATTATACCACAATTCTGGAAAATCAGCTATTCTTTGAAAATGAAAAGGGACTTTATTCTTTTTGTAACCTTTCTGTAATAATTCTCTGCTGAAAAAATGATAAAATAGGTATGTACTGTAAGGAGAGAGACATGCCCGTAAGAAAATTACAATCCTATGAGGTAGACTATCAAGAAGAATTGCACCAGCAGGTTCCTCGCTATCAAGATTATGTACCTGAAGCGCAATCTGATACCAATCTCAAGGAAATCCTATTTTTTATTAATATAGCTATTTTTTGTATCTGTATTGCTATCTTTAGTTTTATCTTTTTAGCATTAAAATTCTCAACTGCTCTTGCATTTGCCGCAGCAATCGGATCCAGCTTACTTGTTTTAAAAATTCAACGATCTATTATCAAACGAAAACGTAGAAGATAAATCCAAAATATCGCTCCAATTGGAGCGATATTTTTATTTTTTCTTTTTAGATGGTGTGTGGATGGCTATTTTCACTTCAAAGATTGTTCCCTTTGGTTTATTATCTTTAACAGTAATGGTTCCTTTTAAAGCATCTACAATTTGCTTGGCTAGGGATAATCCTAAACCAAAGCCACCTTTTTGACGAGTTCTAGCCTTGTCCACTCGATAAAAGCGGTCAAAAATTTTCTTCTTATCTTCTGTCGAAATACCAACTCCGTTATCAGAAACAAGTAAATACAGATTACGGTCAGTAGCTGAAATCACAAAATCAATTTCACCATCTTCTTCAGTATACTTGACAGCATTATCAAATAGGATGGTCATCAGTTGTTTCAAAAGGAGCTGATCTGTGACAATCGTTCGATGGATACGATTTTCAAAACGGAAGACACGGTCATTTTCTGAAGCAATCATCTCATAGTTTGTGAAAGTCGTATTAAAAAAGCTAGTTGGAACTTCTCCAAGTTCAGGCTTAATCCCATCATCTCTACGAGCTAAATTCAACAAATTTGTTGTCAAAAAACGCATATTTCGGACTTCTTCCAAACTAGATGCAATGCTTTCACTCACATCCATAATGGTAGCTTCTGGCTTACGAAAAAGGGTCTCTAAGCGATTTTGCAAAACTGCAAGTGGAGTTCGTAACTCATGACTGGCATTTTCCACAAAGGACTGTTGCTTCTGCATGCTCTCAAGCAGGGGCCTAACACTAACCCTAGCTAGATAGAGACTGGCAAGCAAAGACAAAATCCAGAAACTAGCCATCACAACGACAATCAATTTCTCATGCTTTTGACTGGCCTGCTCCAACTGACTAGTATTAATCAAGACAGCAGCATACTTGATATTGGTTGAAACCGAACTGATATTGGTTTCCATCAATATCATGCGATAGATTTCTTCTTGTCCATAGCTATTAAAAACTTGAATCTGATAGATATGGCCTAGTTCTTTTTTCTCTAATTTAATCTTATCCAATCCCAAAAATCGATTTCCAGAAAGGAGCTGGGTAAAATTCTTATCAAAAAGAATGACTTCTGTGTTGGAACTGACATTGGGTTTCACCTCAGTCTTACTAGTATCTGTAGCCGCATTCTCTAAATCTTTAATCTCTTCTGTTGCCCTATTTACAGCAAGCTGAATAACTGCCTGAGGATTTTCACTCAGTCCATGAAGCTTATCATCCACCGAAGTATAGAGACTCGAATGCATGACTTGTAAAATAATCAGAGTCATGGTAGAGAAAATCAGAGTGAAGACACCAAAGTTGCGGATAAAATAACTAAAGTCATCCGCATACCATGTTTTTTTTAGTTTACTGAACATCTTTTAAAATATACCCAACACTGCGCAAGGTTTGCAAATTCTCTGCAAAAGTGGTTTCTTTTAATTTCTTACGGACTTTTGAAACATAAACTTCTACAACTGAAATCGTTGTGTCACTATCAAATCCCCATAGACGATCAAAAATCTGAGTCTTAGGCAAAATAACATTTTGATTTTGAAGAAAATAAACCAGTAAATCGAACTCTTTCCCCAGCAATTCGACTGGATTATCTTCAACCTTAACGGTATTGGTTGACAAATTAACTACAATATTTCCATAAGTCAAGGTGTTTTCATTAAACTTACCTGAACGTTTGAGAAGGGCTTGAATCCGCATTTTGAGTTCTTCTAGGTAGAAAGGTTTAGTCAGATAATCATCTGCTCCTAGTTCAAAACCATGTCCCTTGTCATCCAAACTTTCCTTGGCAGTCATGATCAAAACTGGTGTCGTAATCCCCTTTTCACGCAATTCTTTCAAGACTTGGAAGCCATTTTTTTCTGGCAACATCAAATCGAGCAAAATCAAGTCATAGACGCCACTTTCAGCTTCGTATAGACCTTCTTCCCCATCAAATACCTGCATGACATCTGCAAAATCGTCTAAAAAGTCAAATACTGAATTTGACAGGCCTAGGTCATCCTCAACCAATAAGATTTTTATCATGAGAAACTCCTCCTTATTAAAACCATTATACCAAATTTGCCTTAAAAAAAACTCAACTCTCTACATTTTATACTCAATGAAAATCAAAGAGCAAACTAGGAAGCTAGCCGCAGGCTGTACTTGAGTACGGTAAGACGACGCTGACGTGGTTTGAATTTGATTTTCGAAGAGTATTACATGAGATAGCTGAGTTTTCTTTTATTTAGTCTTAATTATTTAGTTCCGTATTGAAGAACGACTGCTTCCACTGCAGCTTTTTCACGGTTAATCAAGTCAACACGCGCTGCAATTTCCTTTATTCCCATACCGATGTTACGGCTAAGAGCAAGATCAGAAAGTTGCGGTTCAAAGAATTCCTTGTATTCTACAAAGCGTTGCTGAGTCTTAAATATGTGAGCAGGAAGGATAACAAAACTATCAAAGCTCATATCTCCTCCAAGAGCTGCCTTAATCCAAGCCCAGTTTTCACGCGCCCAAGACCAAGCTGTTTCCTGAGTTGCTTGATGAGATAGGAAATGATTATACCAAGCTGACAAGTCTTGTGGTTTGACCACAAATTTGTCCTTCCAAGAAGCAATCAAGATTTGGATATTGTCCGCATCTGTGCTGTATGCAAGAGCTCCTGCCAACTGACGTTTAAAGACAGCATCTGTTGCGTGAGTATAAGTATCAAGATAAAGTGCTAGCAAGTCTTTGGTCTCATGATGTTTCATCTCATTGATTAGGACTTGGGAACGGATTGCTGCTGGAAGCCCTGTAAGCTGATTCTTGTGAGCTTCGAAGATTTGGCTAGCGATTTGACTAGCTTCTGCATCATTTGAGCGAATCATCATGGAAACAGCCAGCTGACGAACCAATTCATCCTCATCTGATTCCCCATCTTTAGCTTCAAAACCAAGACGGTCATAGTTGTGACGAGCCAATTTAGCAACTAGTGCTTTGAAGGCTGTTTCAGCTTCTGTTCCTTCGTCAATAAAGCGCTCAAGGGCAGAAATCACTTGAGAAACAGCTGAAACCACAAGGTAAGACTCTTCCTTGGCAAGTTTATCAAGGACTGGGAGCAAGTCAGCATAAGAAATGTACCCTGCTTCAGCTAGCAAGCGACGTTCTTGAACGATTTGCAGTTTGCTTGTGTTATCAAGCTCAACTAGGTCAGCAAGAACAGCATCTAGCAAGTCTCCTTGATAGTCTGTAATGTAGTGGGCTGTATTTTCAGTATTGAGACGAAGAGCTCCTTTGTTTTCAGCAAGAAGAGCTGCGTAGCCAGGGATTTCGATACTTTCAGTTTCAAGTGTATCTGGCAAGCCTTTCCAGTTGCTATTGAGTGGTACCACCCAGAGACGGTTCTTGTCTTCGTGCTCACCGATGAAGAATTGTTTTTGTAAAATCTTCAAAACATCATTTTCAACTTTGACAGTAAGAACTGGGTAACCAGGCTGTTCCAACCAAGAATCCATGAAGGCTGCAACATCACGACCTGATGCTTGACCAAGGGCATTCCAAAGGTCACGACCAATGGTGTTGCTGTACTGATGTTTTTCGAAGTAGGCATGCAAACCTTTAGCGAAATCAGCATCTCCTAGCCAACGACGAAGCATGTGCATGAGGCGACTTCCTTTGGCATAGACGATAGCGCCATCAAAGAGCGTATTGATTTCATCTGGGTGTTTGACTTCAACGTGAACAGACTGCACACCATCTGTCGCATCACGTTTCAAGGCAGACGGAACGCCACCTGTTTGAAAATCTTCAAAGATATTCCAGCTTGGCTCGATGGCATCCACACAGACATATTCCATCATGTTGGCAAAACTTTCATTGAGCCAAAGGTCATCCCACCATTTCATAGTCACGAGGTTACCGAACCATTGGTGAGCCAACTCATGTGCCACTACAAGGGCAACTTGTTGACGACTGGCAAATGTAGAGTTCTCATCGACAACCAAGTAAACTTCACGGTAGGTCACAAGACCCCAGTTTTCCATAGCACCTGATGAAAAGTCAGGAAGGGCGATATGGAGAGATTGAGGGATTGGGTACTTGACTCCGTAGTAATCTTCGTAAAACTCGATTGATCGAACGGCAATATCTAGTGAGAAATCAAGATTAGATAGTGGGTGGGCTTTGGTTGAGTAGACACCTACGAGGGTACCGTTTTTAGTTTTAGCCGTTACTCCTTGTAAATCACCCGCAACAAAGGCCAACAAGTAAGAAGACATGCGAGGTGTTGTCTCAAACTTCCAGATACCTGTTTCCTTGCGGTTTTCAACATCGATTTCTGGCATGTTAGACAAGGCCAATTCACCTTCTGCTTGGTCAAAACGTAGAGCGAGATCAAAAGTTGCTTTGGCTTCTGGCTCATCCACGCAAGGGAAGGCTTCGCGCGCAAAATGGCTCTCGAACTGAGTAGACAAGACTTCCTTCTTGACACCATCAACTGTGTAGTATGAAGGGTAAATTCCTGTCATATTGTCTGTGATTTTTCCTGAAAAAGTAATAACCACTTCAACTTGACCAGCCTCAGCCAATTCGATATGAAGGGCTTCATTGTCATGATCAACCGTAAATGGACGATCTTGACCTGCAGCTTCTACAGAAACGATTTCCAAGTCTTTTTGGTGCAGGGAAATACGGTCACTCTGTGCTTGACCAGTAATGGTCACCTTCCCAGAAAAGGTCTTGGTCTCACGACTCAAGTCTAAAAATAAATCATAGTGTTCAGGAACAAATTGCTTAATAAAATGTTCAACTGCTTGCATAATTTTCTCCTATCTAAGTTTAAGAGCTAGAGCTCTTCTTCAAACAAACTTATTATATCATGTTTTGCCTAAGAAAAAAGGATTGGACGGCGATTTCCAAAACTTTCTTCCTTCTATCTGTCTACAGAGGGTAGACCTTGCGAAATTCTTCTAAAACAACCTTGCTTTCAGGTGTAAAAGTCAATCCTGCTTCACCCAAGCAGTCTCTGAAAAAATCCTCATGAACCTGACGCCAATAGGCTAAAGATTTGTCTCCCTCGCCTTCCTTGTAGGCATGGTCAGCAGAAACTTGATGAAAGGGCTGAACAGAAACCTTTGTAATTTCGACAATGCAGACAGCCTGATTTTGACTATCTAAAATGACATCAAAGTTTCCTTCTTGTGGAAGGGGTTCGTCTTCTAATGCGTAGAGGTCGTAGGCAGAAGCAGTTGCTGTCTTTTCTCCTCTTAAAACCAAATCTGCCAAGAGATCAGCATCTACTCCAAAAGCCCAGGCATCTATCTCATCTCCGATAGAAGGGTTGATTTGCTTATAGGCATTCCACATTTCTTGCGGTGTCATGGGTTGCTCCTTTGTAATTTTTTACTTACTTCTTTTACACGTTTGAGGTGGTCTGGATGGTCAATCTCTAAATCAAAAATCTCTGGAATAGAACTATAGTGGATAATACACTTGATCCCCATCAGATTCATTTTTTGTATGAAGGAAGCATTCAAATAACCTGCCACAGCAAAGTCAATCTTTTTCGTCCTTGCTTTATCCTGCATCTGTCTCAGCATATCTAACATAATGGGACTTTCCATATCATGCCATTGACTATTTCTCACAGTCGCAAAAACAAAGGAAGTCAAATCATTCATTCCAACTACAATCTTTGAAATGCCCGTTTCCATTATTCTGTCCAAGTCAAAATAAGCTGACGGCAATTCAATCATTGTGCCGATTTTCCCAGTAAAGCCATACTGACGCAATACTGTAATAGCTTGTTTTAATTGGTCGGCATCATTGACAAAAGGAAAGATAACGGATAGATTGGGATTGTTTTGATAAACTTCTGTAACGACATGTGCTTCAGCCTGAAATTCATCCGGACACGCCAGTAAACGCCTAGTCCCTCTATAACCAAACAAAGGATGGCGTTCATCAAAATACTCTTTAGTCCCCTCTAGACAATTAGCTTCTGTATTCGTTAACTCAGAAAAACGATACCAGATCTCCTCATCTGAGTACAAGGAACAGATAGTATCTAGATAATCTTTTACAAATTGCTGACAACTTGGTAATAGGATGTTTTGATTGAGCTCTCTCAACAAATATTCCCCACGAATCATGCCAACATGATGAAATAGTTGTGGATAAACTTTTTCATCAAGTTTTTCGCCACTAAGGGCAAGTTGGTTTCTCATCATTCACCTTCCAATTCATGTAAGAAGTCTTGTCCAATTCTGGAAATCCTAATAATTCAGACTTAATCTTCAAGACTAATGGCGATGAATTTTCTTCTGTGATTTTTTGAATATCCATCCAAACATATCCCAGTGAATCATTCACACCATCAGAGATAGCTTCAGAAATAGTAACTTGAGGTGCCTCCCCATTCATTTCAACATCATACAAGGCCATGATATGGTGAACCATAAAATTTGTTAACTCTTCCCTGACGAAAACATCGTAGATTCGAGGATTGGAGTAGCTTCTAACAGTAAATCCCGTCTCTTCCAAAACTTCTCTAATCAGCGTTTCCGTAAGTCCTTCACCAAGTTGTTGACTGCCACCGGGTAGATCATACCGATATTGATAAGGGCCTCTCGTTTTTTCAATGCAGAGTAACTTCCCATTTTCAAAGCAAACAGCGTAGACTCCAAAGTGTTTTTTGATTTCCATCCAACTACTCCTACTTTAAGCTCCAGCCACCATCTATTGTCAAGATTTGTCCTTGCATGGCGCTTGCTTTTCCACTTGCTAAGAGAAGGCTAATTTCTGCTACTTCCTCTGGCTCAATCCAGCGCTTGATGGGCGTTTCACTAGCCACCCAGTCCGCCAGCCCACCTGGTTCAAAGTCCGCAGCGGTCATACCCGTCTTGACAGCTCCTGGAGCAATCCCAAAGACCTGAATCCCAGCTTCTGCATAGTCTAGAGCCAACTGCTTGGTGAAGCCAGCCAAGGCATGCTTTGAGGAGGTATAAGCGTGTCCACCTCCACCTGCTAGGCTAGAAGCAATGGAGCACATATTGATAATGATTCCTTTTTTATTCTCCAGCATTTGTGTCAAGTAGTGCCGAGTCAACTCAACAGGAATCACATAGTTAATTTCAAAAATCTCTTGAATTTCCTGCGCTGTCTGTTCCAAAAGCGGTTTGTAATCATCCAAAACTCCAGCAGTATTGCACAAAACATCCACCTGAGAACACCAGTCAAAAATAGGCTCCAAGTCCAAGGTCAAATCTCTCTGTAAAAAGTGGAAATCACCCTGTAAGAGTGGATTTTCACCTTGGTCCACTCCATAAACTTGATAGTCCTTCTCTAAAAAGAGGCGAGCTTGAGCTAATCCGATACCTGAGCTCACTCCTGTAATGAGTACACGCCTAGTCATGCACTTCTACCCAATCCGTCGCCAAAATATCACAAGGTGTCGGGCTCCACATGGAAAAACCTTCTCCTTCTCCAGACACGTTGATTAGGAAATAGGGCGTCACTTCAAGTGCAACCCCGCTTTGTTCGATAGTGTCAAAGAGTTGGACATAGTTTTCAGCCCCTCCCCAACCAGTGCGTACATATTTTTTCTTAGCCTTTAAGCCAGGCAGGATTTCTTCAAAAGTCATGTTATTCTCCTTTGATTCTACATTCTTCATTTAATTATAACAAAAAACCGCTTTGCAACGGCTTTTTGACTGTGATTTATTTACATCTGCTTCTACTTACGGCAAATTATTCCCTGCTGCAAGATAAATTTCATACCATTCTTTTCTTGTTAAGCTAAAGTTTGCCGCTTGGCTAACTTCCCTCAAGTGCTTAGGATTTGTGGTACCTACAACTGCCTGCATTTTTGCTGGATAACGCAATATCCAAGAAATGGCAATAGTTGAAGAGGTTACTCCATATTTAAAAGCTAAACGATCAAGTACTTGATTCAAAGCTTGAAATTTCTCATTTCCAACAAAATTCCCTTTAAAATACCCGAATTGTAAGACAGACCATGCTTGAATGACCACATCGTGTAATTTGCAATATTCAAAAATGCTGCCATCTCGCATGGATGCTTGACTATCTTCCATATTAACATGAAAACCTGATTCGAATCCTGGAGTAAAAGCCGCACTCAATTGTAACTGATTAACAGCTAACGGCTGCTTGACATCTTTTTTAAGCAACTCCATCATCATAGGATTTTGATTAGAAACTCCAAAATTTCGAACCTTACCTTGTTTATAAAGGAGATCAAAGGCTTCTGCTACTTGGTCAGATTCCATCAAAGCATCTGGTCGATGAAGGAGCAAGCTATCTAGATGATCAATCTTCAATCTTTGCAAAATTCCGTCAATTGATTTTATAATATAGTCCTTAGAAAAATCAAAATAGGTAAATTCTTCAATGCGAATGCCACATTTGGACTGAATCCACATCTTTTCTCTTAAATCTGGACGATTTTTTAGGACAAGACCTAACAGTTCTTCACAACGACCACGACCATAAATATCAGCCAAGTCAAAAGCATTGATTCCAACAGACAGTGCTGTTTCTACAAGCTCTTCAACTTCTTTTACAGATTTATCTTCTATTCTCATCATTCCGAGAACAATTTCTGATAATTCTTTGTCATCTTGACCAAGAGTTATGTATCTCATCAAATTTTTCTCCTTAAATTTCTAACATTCTTCCCTTCATTATAACAAAAAACCGCTTTGCAACGGCTTTTTGACTATATTTCACTCCATTTTATCTTCTTAAATCCACGGAACAAGATAAAGATTCCAATAAAGAGGACTGCTAAAGGAATAACTTTTGTAAAGAAAACATTTGAAATTCCCATCCACTCATAGTAACGGAGCAGAGAACCTACAACAAGATGGGCAACAATCATACTGACAAATGGACGAAAGACCGCTTCTTTCCAATTCCAAATACTGATGACTAGAGAAAGCGTAAAGACAAGGAAACTATCCCAGGGAGCAGGAAGATAAAAGGCTCCTTCTTGTATGAAATTTGCCATTCCTACATATCCCAGAACAACTAGAAGAACTATACTCCCAACGACAATATAAGTGCCAATTTTCATCTTAGGAGAATCTTGGACTAAACTCCATCGTAAGATTGTAGCCATAAGCCCAAATCCAATCAGAAAAAGAAGAAGTTGCCCTAAAAATGTGAGCAAATTAACTGTTAAGAGAGGGCCTTTCGAAAAATCACCGAGTAGTTGATAATAACGTAATACCACTAGGACAAGGGTTGGCGTCAACAGTGACTCCTTGATAGAACTGCATGGTGCTTCCTTGAGTATCTCTTTCATTATTTTTTTAGGATTCTTACCTAGATACTCCTCTGCACTCATGCCATCTCGTTCTGCTTCTGAGAAATCTAACATCATCAAATAAATTTGCTCTCTGAGATAGTCCTCATCATAGAGAAATCCAGCAAGATTAAAACTATCCCACAACTCCTCAAAATACTGCTGATTCTCCTCAGAAAACTCATGCAACAAGGCGCTTGTTTCTTCATAATACTTCATTTTCTTCATGGTTTAACCCCCATTCTTAATTCCTTCTACTTTTTGACTCAAATCGTCCCATTGTTGCCAAAAGACTGAGACACGCTCTTCTCCTTCTTTCGTTAACGAAAAATACTTCCGATCTGGACCATCTGGCGACGGACGCATGTCGCCTCTTATCCATTGATTTTTTTCTAACTTTTGCAACAAAGGGTAAATAGTTCCTGGAACGATAGTGTCAAATCCAGCCTCTCTCAAAGTCTGAACCAACTCATAACCATACCGCTCTTTTTGACCAATCATATCCAAGACACAACCCTCAAGCACACCTTTTAATAGTTGAGTTTCCTTCATTCCTTCCCCCTTCTATCTATTTTGTAATACCTACTAGTAGCTTCATCTATAATATACCACTTCCACACTAGTTTGTAAAGCATAATAGTTAAATAAAAAACAGAACTAGCATGAACTAGTCCTGTCTACTTTTACCCAATCACACTGCCGTTTGGTACAGCTGGATCAACTGTGAGAAGGGTTAATTGTCCATCATGTTCAGCTGAGAGGATCATCCCTTGGCTGACATATTTCTTCATCATTTTACGTGGTTTGAGGTTGGCAACGATTTGAACTTTCTTGCCGACCAATTCTTGTTCATTTGGATAGTATTTTGCAATTCCTGAGAGGATTTGACGATCTTCACCATCACCAGCATCCAAGCGGAATTGAAGCAACTTATCTGAACCTTCTACTTTAGACACTTCTTTGACTTCTGCGACACGGATTTCAATCTTGTCAAAGTCTTCAAACTTGATTTCATCCTTGTTTAGTTTGAGTTCGACTTCGTCTGGATTCCATTCTTTTTCAACAGCTGGCTTGTTGCCCTCCATTTGTTCCTTGATATAGGCGATTTCTTCTTCCATATCCAAACGTGGGAAGATTGGTGTTCCTTTGGCAACTACTGTTACACCCTCAGGGAAGTCAGCCAAGCTCAAGTTTTCAAGGCTCGCTACTTCTTCCAAGCCAAGTTGAGTCAAGACTGCACGACTGGTTTCCATCATAAATGGTTCAATCAAGTGGGCTACGACACGAAGGCTAGCTGCCAAGTGGCTCATAACACTTGCTAATTGATTACGGAGAGCTTCATCCTTAGCCAAGACCCATGGAGCTGTCTCGTCGATGTATTTGTTAGTACGAGAAATCAGAGTCCAGACTGCTTCTAAAGCACGTGGGTAATCAACTGCTTCCATGTGTGTATGGTAGTCAGCGATTGATTCGGCAGCTACTTGGGCAAGAGCATGGTCAAATTCTGTCACACCCTCTACATAGTCAGGGATTTTTCCATCAAAATATTTGTTAATCATGGAAATCGTACGGTTAAGGAGGTTCCCAAGATCATTGGCCAATTCGTAGTTGATACGGCCTACATAGTCTTCAGGAGTGAAGGTTCCGTCTGAACCAACTGGAAGGCTACGCATGAGGTAGTAACGAAGTGGGTCAAGCCCATAACGCTCTACCAACATTTCAGGGTAAACGACATTTCCTTTAGACTTAGACATTTTTCCGTCTTTCATGACAAACCAACCATGGGCGATCAAACGATCTGGCAATTTGATATCCAACATCATAAGAAGGATTGGCCAATAGATTGAGTGGAAACGAAGTATGTCTTTCCCCACCATATGGAAGACAGTTCCATTCCAGAACTTGTCAAAGTTACCATGTTCGTCTTGATCATAGCCAAGCGCTGTCGCATAGTTAAGAAGGGCATCAATCCAGACGTAGACAACGTGTTTTGGATTAGATGGTACTGGAACACCCCATGTAAAGGTTGTACGAGAAACAGCCAAGTCTTCCAAACCTGGTTCGATGAAGTTGCGCAGCATTTCATTGAGACGACCATCAGGAGTGATGAACTCAGGATGGGCTTTGAAAAATTCGACCAAACGGTCTTGGTATTTGCTGAGGCGAAGGAAGTAGGATTCTTCAGATACCCATTCCACTTCGTGACCTGATGGAGCGATTCCACCAGTCACATTTCCAGCTTCATCACGGAATACTTCCGCCAGCTGGCTTTCTGTAAAGAATTCCTCATCTGAAACTGAATACCAACCAGAGTATTCACCCAAGTAGATGTCATCTTGAGCCAGCAAGCGTTCAAAGACCTGCGCCACTACTTTTTCATGGTAGTCATCCGTTGTGCGGATAAATTTATCGTATGAGATATCTAGTAATTGCCAGAGTTCTTTGACTCCAACTACCATCCCATCAACATAGGCTTGAGGTGTGATGCCAGCTTCTTCAGCTTTTTGCTGAATCTTTTGACCATGCTCATCAAGACCTGTCAAATAAAAGACATCGTAGCCCATCAGGCGTTTGTAACGGGCTAGGACATCACAGGCGATGGTTGTGTAGGCAGAACCGATATGGAGTTTCCCAGATGGATAGTAAATCGGCGTTGTAATATAAAAATTCTTTTCAGACATAATTTTTCCTTTCCAGGCAAATGAAACCTGTTTTTCTAACACTTCATTATATCACATTTTTAAGGATTTTCGATAGGGAAATCTAATCGAGTAGGGGATAACCTCTAGCCCCTCTCACACCACCGTACGTGCCGTTCGGCATACGGCGGTTCAACTAACTTTTAACGCATGTCGTTCAAGGTAATAATCCAAACACGAAACCAGTCCACGTTTCTCAAGGACTGGTTTTGATATAGCACGTTTAAGTACCGACTTCTGAGCTACTAATTGATAGTGGTCNCCCCAGCCAGATACCTTATCTGCTATCCATTTAGGAACTCCTAACTTAAGCAATCCCCATAATCGTCTAGATTTCTTCTTCCATTGCTTCCAGATAATCACTCGTAGGCGAGTNCGCAAGCGCTCATCTATGCTGGTGACAATACTTTTCATATTTCCCAATGAGAAATAGTTTATCCATCCTCGAATAGACAAATTCAGTTGCTCAATACGTCTTGTTAAGTCTATACTCCATTTCCTCTG